>CAMWOF010000132.1 GCA_947175805.1 uncultured Clostridiaceae bacterium | reverse complement strand
TATTAGAACCAACTAACCCATTATCAAAAAAAATAACTATTCTATCTCAATTAATTCTGCATCCGCCTTCCGCAAAGACAGCTCATATCCCCTGACTGTAACCTCTACCGGGTCACCAAGGGGCGCCACCTTTCTGACAAAAACCTCTACTCCTTTGGTGATGCCCATATCCATAATCCGCCTTTTTACAGGTCCCTCACCGGAGAGTTTTTTTACCTTAACAGTCTCGCCACAGGCAACTTCTCTTAATGTCTTCATAGCTTGCTCCCTCTTTCTTATATTAAAATCTTATTTGCCATATCCCTTCCGAGCGCAACACGGGAATCCCTCACATTGACAATGAGATTTCCACCCATGTCGGAGATGACCGTCACTGTCCCGCCGACAACAATTCCCAAAGTCTCCAAGAATCTGCGTGTATCTTCCTTGCCGCCAACCCGCTTGACAATATTTTGTTCTCCTTCTTTTGCCATTGATAAAGGCATAAGCACCCTCCTCTTTTCTGATTCCTAAAATCCCATCGTTCTCATAAACGGATATACGCATTAGCAGCAAAACTGCTGCCTTTGATAGTTAGTATAATCTAACAAATGTAAGAAGTCAATAATATTTGCTGCTGTTATTTTTTTTTGGTTCATTTTCACAAACTATGATAAAAAAAATAGTACAAATTGAAAAAAAATTACAACTATGTTATAATAACTAGAGTTACAATAAATGAAAAAGGCAGGGAATATCTATATGAATATAAACGAATCTGCAGAGGACTACTTAGAGACCATCTTAATCCTGAGCAAGAAGCTTCCGGTGGTGCGCTCCGTAGACATTGCAAATGAATTGGGCTTTAAAAAGCCAAGTATCAGCGTTGCCATGAAAAAGCTCCGGGAGGCGGGACATATCACCGTTACGGATGCCGGTTTTATTTATCTGACCGATTCCGGAAAGGAAATTGCAGATATGATTTATGAGCGGCACGAATTTATGTCCCAGTTCCTCATGAAGCTCGGCGTACCGGAGAATATCGCCACAGCAGACGCCTGCCACATGGAGCATGTATTCAGCAAGGAAAGCTTCCAGGCATTAAAAGATTATGTGCAAAAGCACGAGGTTTCCGATTCCGTTTAAATATCGATGCACATAAAAAACCTGCCATAGTTTCGGATATGTATTTATCACGTTTCTATGGCAGGTTTTACTTTACCTGTGTGCGAATATCATTATGCCGCCATGTGCTTATCTATCAAATTATCAATCACCGGCACGGACACCGTCCCCTGATTCAACGCCTTTAACCCCATCATGAACAGAATCAAGGATCTGATAAGACTCATAGCTTCTACCACAAAGGAAACGATATTGCTTACAATAGAAATAGAAAAATGTGAGCCAAATATATTAAGCAGGCTGGAAACCAGCGAAATCGCATCCGGTATATAGCCAATAGCCGTGCAGAATACAGAAATTCCAATCATCACTGCCACCGCCTTCACACTGTTTTTCTTCAGCCAGGCATTCTCTTCAAACAAAAGAACATACCCTGCGGCAATCAGTATCGGTGTATAACCTCCAAATAATCCCATAAAACACACTGCAGCACCAAGCATGCCAACAGAAATACCTAATCTTGATTTTTGCATAAAGCTTCTCCTCCCCGATTTTTTACTCTACCTTTGAACCACACTCACTGCAGAAGCCCGCATCTGCTGACAGCTCTGCACCGCAGTTTGCACAGCGCTTTGTGTTAGAAGCCGATGCGCCTGCATTTACAGTGCCCACAGGAACCGAGCTGCCACAGGCAGCACAAAAAGCTGCTCCTTTTGCCACCTCGGCGCCGCAGTTCGGACACTTTGTCACGCCCTTAATGTCCGCTACCTGGCTCTTAAGCTCTGCTATCTTCTTATCCGCTTCGTCAATCGCCGAAATAAAATCTACAAAGGCCGACTCTGCATCGTCCTTATGCAGCTCCACATACTTTTTGCCAATTTCCACATATGCGTTGTTAATTCGTTTCTCCTCATCAGAAATCTGGGAATTCAGCTTCGCAATGTCTGCTAACTCCTTGCCCTTTGCCACAGCCCCCTGGCTTGCCTGTGTAATCTTCTTGCCTAAATCATCAAAAAATGCCATAATACTCCTCCATCATCTCATGTTATATTACGGAGCTAAATCTGCATACCGGCAGATTATAGCACTGTTACTACAAATTATATATCATATATCTTTCGCCGTCAAGCGGCAGCAAGGCAGGCATATAACTTTGCGAAAGACCTTAATGTGTAACGTAGCCTAACAGCTTCTTCTCTGACTTTACTGTCTTTTTTCCTATCTTGGCAACCGTCACCATCTGGATATAATAATTCTTTTTGAATGTATTAATCTTCTTACCCTTAAACTTTTTGAACTTGTATGCGGTGGTGCTGCCCTTCACAGTCGCTACCTTCTTATAGCCTTTATCCGGGCTATTGGAAATCCATATTTCATATTTTGTAGCGCCGGTAATCTTCTTCCACTTAAGCGGTATACAGGTCTGGGTAATCGCCCCATTATCCACAGACAGCGCTGGCTGCGGTACATAATAAAAGTTAAATGCTTTGCCATATTTTTTTGCTTTATCACTTTTAACCTTAATGAACGGCTTAATTACAATCTTATACACCGCATTCTTTTTCAGCTTACTCAGTTTTGTCGCATTTGTTGTGGAATTAAGCTTCTGTACTTTTTTATTATTGTGATTGTAAGCAGTTACCTCGTAACCGTCCGGCACATATCCATACTTTTGGTCTTCTAACTCATTATAATCCCACTGAAGGAAAAACTTGTTAGGATCCTCCGCTAAATTAGCAACACGCACATTTGCCACCTTCAGCGGCAGGGACTGTACATATATCTGAGCTTGGGAGTTGTAACCCTGTCCTCCATCCGCATTAATTGGAAACACCTCTATATTACAGCTCGTATTTTTAGGACATGAAAATGTATATGTAGTACCTGTTACCTCCTCATATATATCTTCCTTCATGAACGAGGACTTAACCCGATAGCTTGCTGCGCCGTTTGTCGCACTCCAGCGGATCGTAATCGAGGTCTCTGTGGCATCCGTCTGCTCAAGCCCCGTAACCTTATCCCCCTCGTATGGCGTATACGCCTTTACTTTCATTGCCGGCATCAATGCCACACATAACACCATCACTACCACTAATTTTTTTAATTTTCCCATACAATCCCCTTCCTTTTCCATTGCTAATTGGTAAACTGCCATTTTATGGACGACTGCAAAATGCTATATATTTCACATGCGTCTGGCATTATTGTAGCAAAAAAAAGGCAGAGGTTCAACCGCACGGAGCTTGCATTTCCCTCCACCATTGCAACCTGCGGTTGCACTTTCCGCAAAATTTTAATCCCGCCGAAACACGTCTCTCGTATACAACTTATCCTTTACATCTTCTAACTCCAAGTCATAACGGTTGGCAATAATCGCATCCGAACGCTGCTTAAATGCGGCCAGGTCATTTACCACCTCGGAGCCGAAGAAGCGGACATGATCCGCCAGGGTTGGCTCGTATATAATGACCGTCGCCCCCTTTGCCTTTATCCGCTTCATCACACCCTGAATAGAGCTCTGGCGGAAGTTATCAGAATTGGATTTCATGGTCAACCGGTACACCCCGATAACAACCTGTCTTTCCCGGTCGGCATCCCATTCGTTCGTATCCGCATAATCATAGTATCCCGCCATATGCAGCACCCTGTCCGCAATAAAGTCCTTACGGGTTCTGTTTGCGTCCACGATTGCTTCTATGAGATTCTCAGGAATATCCGCATAATTGGCCAAAAGCTGCTTTGTATCCTTTGGCAGGCAGTAACCGCCATAGCCAAAGGACGGATTATTGTAATGGTCACCAATCCGAGGGTCTAAACAAACCCCCTCAATAATACGCCGGGTATCTAAACCTTTCATCTCTGCATAAGTATCCAATTCATTAAAATAGGCTACCCGCAGCGCAAGGTACGTGTTGGCAAACAGCTTCACCGCCTCTGCCTCCGTATACCCCATAATAAGCGTGGGAATGTCCTCCTTTTTTGCTCCCTCCGCCAACAGCCCTGCAAATGTACGGGCTGCCGCCGTCAAACCTTCATCCTCCAAATCTGTTCCCACAATAATGCGGGAGGGATACAGGTTGTCATAGAGCGCCTTGGACTCCCTTAAAAATTCCGGACTGAAAAGTATGTTTTCGCAGCCAAACTTCTGTTTGACTTCCTCCGTATAGCCCACTGGTATCGTGGACTTGATGACCATAACCGCCTGGGGATTTACCCGCATTACCAGCTGAATCACCGCCTCCACCGCAGAGGTGTCAAAGAAATTCTTGCCGCTGTCATAGTTTGTCGGCGCAGCAATCACCACAAATTCCGCTTCCCGGTAGGCTGCCTCCCCATCTAAGGTGGCAGTCAAGTCCAAATCCTTTGTCTCCAAATATTCTTCAAGCTCCGCATCCTGAATCGGCGACTGCCTGCGGTTAATCATGTCTACCTTTTCCGGAATAATATCCACCGCCGTCACCTGGTGATGCTGCGACAGCAGCACAGCTAAAGATAAGCCCACATACCCTGTGCCTGCCACCGCAATTTTCTTTTTCCCTGTTTGTTTCATATACCTGCTCCCTTGGCCATGAGGTGTCGCCAAAGGCGACGGAGTCCTGATGGCTTTTTCATATTTTACTTTACACTACCATATGTCGGATGCTCCCTATAGCTCCTGTCTGCACATTTGCAGAGCGGCGGCAATCACCGCATCCATATCATAATATTTATACTCTCCCAGACGCCCGCCGAATATCACATTTTTTTCCTGACCCGCCAGCTCCTTATACTTCATATAAAGAGCGCTGTTTTTTTCATCATTGACCGGATAATAAGGCTCATCTCCCGGGCTCCACTCCTCGCTGTACTCCCGGCTGATGACTGTGGCCGGCAGCGCCGCTCCCGCCTCATCTGCACCAAAAGTAAACCACTTATGCTCAATAATTCTCGTCCAGGGCGTCTCACTGTCCGTATAATTCACAACTGCATTGCCCTGAAAATTCGGTTCGTCTAATACCTGCGTGTCAAACCGCACCCGCCGGTATGCCAGTGCACCGAGCTGATAGCCAAAATAGGCGTCAATTGCGCCGGTATATACCACCCGCTTCGCCAAGGCCTCAAGCTCCTCCTTGTGCTCCAGATAATCCGTATCCAGCCGAACCTCTATACCGTCTAAAAGCGAACCCGCCAGAGCTGTGTAGCCCTTCACCGGAATCCCCTGGTAGCGGGCGTTAAAGTAATTGTTGTCGAAGGTCATTCGCACCGGAAGCCGTTTGATGATAAAAGCAGGCAGCTCCCTGCAGGGACGCCCCCACTGTTTTTCGGTGTATCCCTTTACCAGCTTCTCGTAAATGTCTGTGCCTACCAGGGAAATGGCCTGCTCCTCCAGATTTTTCGGTTCGCTGATACCCGCGGCTGCTTTCTGCTCCGCTATTTTCTGCTCCGCTTCCTGAGGCGTTACTGCCCCCCACATCTGATAGAAGGTATACATATTAAAAGGAAGTGAATACAGCTCGCCTTTGTAATTTGCCACCGGCGCATTGGTAAACCGGTTAAATTCTGCAAACCGATTCACATACTCCCACACCGCTTTGTCATTGGTGTGAAAAATATGGGCGCCGTACTTATGGACGTCAATTCCTTTGATTTTCTCTGTATATATATTGCCTGCAATATGGGGACGCTTTTCCACAACCAGCACGGATTTCCCTGCATCTTTAGCTTCTCTGGCAAAAACTGCGCCATAAAGCCCTGCGCCTACCACCAAATAGTCATACATTTTGCCGCTCCTTTCCTGCTCATCGCCATATGCGCCGCTTTATCCTCTCAGTCAGCTTATACAGGGTATAGCCCGCTGCCATCCCGACAGCGTTATTGAGGATATCGTCAAATTCAAACAAACCACGCCTAAAAACGAGCTGCAGCAGCTCGACTGTCAAGGAGGCCAAAGCGCCTGTGAGAAACACCCCTATCCAGCCTGTCCTGCCGCATTCGTAATCCTCCTTATGCCGCTTTGGTCTGCCGATTTTTCTAAGTTCTCCATACAGTATGCCCATGGGAACAAACAACAGCATATTGTCTAAAATCTGCCAAATATATTCCCGATGCCCTGCAAACGCCAGCCTGTACTCCCACAAAAAGGACAGCTCATACTGCATCATCGGATAGGACTGTCTTCCAAACAGTGTCAGAAAAAGAAAAATTGCGAAATACACAATGCCCGATGGCAATAAAAATAGTCCCATGTATTTCTCTGCAAGCAAAATTTTCACTGTAAAATACACTGCAAACCACACAAGCACAATCACATGGCAGTTATTCATGATGAATGTCCATAACATTTGATAGTCCAATCACCACATATCCTTCCCTATATAATATATATTATTCTAACCGCTGCCAACAGCACAGTACAATGACCTAATTATATAGTGTTGCCAACAGGAAGTCAATGTCTGCAATCTATCCGCTTCGCCAACGGAAAGTCAATACATTCAATCTATCCGCTTCGCC
>CAMWOF010000131.1 GCA_947175805.1 uncultured Clostridiaceae bacterium | reverse complement strand
CTGTATGAGGAGATGACAGAAAAAATTACTAATATGCCTCATGCATTGTATCCTGAGCATGCAGAATATTTTATGCTCATCTGGCTTGCAGGGTGGTTTGGCATTGAAAACAGGGAGATGTGGGATGAATCCCGGCTCAGATATCTTTTGCTGAACCAGAGCCGGTTGTCGCAAATGCGGGGCACAAGGGCTTACATGGAGGAAATGATAAGGCTTTATACGGGATGCAGCCCCTATATTGTGGAATATCATCAGATTATCCCCTATCAGGAAAGCCCGGAGAGTAAGCGGAGTATGGAGCGGCTTTATGGAAACAGTCCCTACGGGGTGACGGTGCTGCTTCCGGAAAAGGCGGTGGAGGGGCACCAGATGATTGCAGTGCTTCAGCATCTGATTGAAACGGCAGCGCCGGCAGGAATTTGCTGCCAGCTGGTAATTTTGCAGTCATGTATTTATCTGGGGCAGTACAGCTATATAGGCGTAAACAGCAGGCTCGCCGGATACGCACAGTTAAGGCTTGACGACAGGAGTCTGCTTCCTTACCAATCAGTGATAGGAAGGTTGCGCGTTCCTTGGGAGCATCCGACATATAACAGGAGGATTTGCGGGTGAAAAATATAAAGTATTTTCCTTTTGAGAGAAATCGTTATTTTTATGGAAAGTTTTTGAGTGTCGATGATTTTGAAGCGGAGCAGCGTTATATGAATGATAAGCGGCGTATGCTAAATCATTTCCTCCACGGCAGCGGTGTTGTCTGCGGTATGCAGGTGGTACAGCTGGATGAGCTTTCCGTATCCATAGAGGCAGGGCTTGCCCTGGATTTTGCAGGGCGTGAAATTGTGGTGGCATCGCCGGTGTCAAAGCGATTGTCTGCTATAGAGGGCTTTTCGGCTATTGCCGAGGAAGAGGAGGAACGGCAGCAGGTTTATCTGTGTATTGGCTACGATGAAAAAACGATAGAGCCTGTGCATAACATTACAAGAACCGATGGGCAGCAGGGAGAGGAATACAACAAATATGCAGAGACGTATTGTCTGTTTTTGTCGTCGGAGGAGCCGGAGCAGGAAGGCTTTCAGACCGCTTATATGCATGAGAGCTGTAAAACAATATATCAGGGGGAAGGCATCCGCATCCGTCAGTTTGTGCCTCAATATATGAAGTGCGGAGAGGAGTCGCAAATTCGGGTTGTCATAGAAAAGGAGGAGGAGAAGGCGGCTGTTGTTTTTCAGTATCAGCTTCGCCTGGAGTTGTTAGAGCAGCAGGGAAATGACTATGTATATGTAAGCTTTGATGAGCGCGAATATGAGGCTGCACAGACCTATACTATGTATATCAGGGTGCGTGCTAAAAATGTAGCGGGGCAAATGGGTTGTGTGGAGACCGTGTCGGACAGCTTTTGCCTTTCCATTGGGGATTACCGTAAAAACGAGGTTGTTAGCGGAAAATTTGACGTCCGGTTAACCGGGGACGGAGTCCCGGAGAGTATTATCAAAAATTTTCACCGCACTTCCATGGAGGATTTGATGCAGAATCCCTATGGGGAAGTTATCTATCTCGCAAGGCTAAACGTCATATTTGCCGGGGACGCATATATAATCGAGCGGGTGGAACCCATGCCCTTCCAGCAGTACATATGGAACGGTATGCTGAGTGAAGCCTTGGAATCCCTGCGGCTTTCTGCGTCCATCTCCGATATCACCGGGCAAAACAGTTTTGGAACAGAGGAGACGGAGCCTGACCAGGTCTCGCCTTCGGCATTAAAAATTGCTTCGCAATGGTCGGCTCCTGGGGTAACGTCAGGCAGTGTGGTTCTGGATTTGGGGCTTGGCGCAGTGGCCGGGAAGCGCTTTTATTCGGAGGAAATTATTCATGGCCTGGGGCTTGGAGACGTGAGTATTATACTGGGAGCGGCAAGGGGAATTCAGGAGGGAAACCAGATTATTTATGGGGAACAGAGTGTTTTTGAAGAAAAGAATGGAATGGATATTGCTCTGGCAGCAAAGGTAAACCCAAAACGGGGCTGCTTTGTCATAGGGATGCATTGCAGAGGCTTTATAGAGGCAAAAAAGGTTAAAATCTGCTGGACAGCGGTAAAAGAGGTGGAATACACGGACAAGCTTCCACAGGAGCTGGCCATCAGACCAAACATGGCAGAGCTTTCTTTTCGGGAGAGCCTGTATTTTGAGGCAGTCCTTGACGGTGAGGTGCAGAAGCATGTGAATTGGACAATAAAGGAAGCGGAAGGCGGCAGCATAGATAATGACGGCTGCTATATGTCTCCGAGCATGGCGGGTGTCTATGAAATTAGGGCAGAGTTTTTAGAGCAGGGTGCTGGTACGGCTTCGGCGTATGTCATCGTAAGGGGGCGTGATGATATTTGATGCTAAATGCCTTTGGAAGACAATTTGAGACGGTATATTGTGATTGGACACAGCCGGTTCGTGTTTTAAACTGCAGGGAACAGGGGAAGGCGGCAGCAGGAGCAAAGTATCTGTTTTTGGAGTTTTCCGACAGCGAACAGGTAAAAAAATTGCTTCCCTATTTTTATCAGTTGGAAAAGGATAAGCGGTGGGAGGATTATCTTGGCTGCTTTGTGGAAAAAAAAGCCTTTTACATTGCTTTTATAAAACATGCAGGAGAAAGCCTGTGGGAGATGTTAAAGGCGGAGAGCCTGTCGGTGGGTAACCGTCTATTTTTGATTCACGATGTCCTGCAAAAGCTGCTTTGCTGGAAGCTGCCTTCTTTTTTGGAGGCAGGGCTTTTGGAGGAGAAATTTATTTTAGTTGCGGATGGGCATGCGTTCTTTGATTATAAATGGGTCGTGTCTGTTTTGCAGGTCAAAGGGGAACAACGGACGGATTACAGGCTGGCGGATTTTCTGGAAGAAATGTTTCAGGGAGAGCTTCGCAGATTAAAGCCGCCGGCTCTTATGACGCTGCTTGCATGGCTCAGGTCAGAAAAACCAAAAGAATTGCTGGAAATTTATGATAGGTGGAGCCAGTGCCGCAGCCTGCTGGAGCAAGAGATGGAAAATGACGAGCCGCTTTTGGAAAAATGGAAAGCGGGACTATTGGCTCGTGCAGAGCTTTTTCAGGGTATTTTAAAGGCAGGCGCCGCAGCCATGATATATCTGGCATTGCTTGTCAGTTTGGCGGCAGGGCATAAAAAGCTGGAGCAGGAGGAGGCTAAAAAAATAGAGGAGGGAGTTAAGTTTACGCAGATTGGAGTGCTAGAGCTGACGTCAGAAGAGAGCAGTACAGAAGAAGACTAGGAGGAGAAATGGGGGAGAAACAAATGGGGGAAAAGGATTATATACATTTGGGACATATTTACATCCGAAAAAAATGGATACTGCGGCTGACAGCAGCAGTGCTTCTGACACCGATTCTCTTTTGTTTTTATGTAATCCCTTTCCTGCAAAAAAACGTATTTCCACGGCTGTTTGTAAAAGAGATGCCGGTAAATGACGAGGAACGGTATGTCTATACAGGGCGTGTAAAGCTGACAGATGAAACAGGAGAGCGGGTTTTATTTCGTGGAAGCCTGGAGAACGGACGGATTCAGGGAGAGGGAAGTCTTTATGATGGCGAAGGAATTCTGATTTACCGGGGCGGCTTTGCAGATGAGCTATATTCCGGATTTGGCAGGGAATATTTTAAAAATAAAAAACTGAAATATGAGGGGAATTTTCAGTTGAACCGGTATGAGGGAAGGGGCATCCTGTACTATGAAAATGGAAATGTGAGGTACAGGGGCGATTTTTCTGAGGGAAAAAGCAGCGGTATGGGCACGGAGTACTTTGAAACCGGTGAAAAAAAGTATGAGGGCGCGTTCCTGATGGGTTGTTACGAGGGTGAAGGACAGCTTTTTGACAAAGAAGGGCATTTACTCTATGAGGGCAATTTTGTCAATAATATGCGGGATGGCAGCGGGACAAGCTTCTACGAAAGCGGAGCTGTAAAGTACGTGGGGGAGTACGCCAGAGGTTTATACAGTGGGGAGGGAATTTTATACGAGAAAAGCGGGACTGTCTTATATAAAGGGGGATTCTTAGACAATCTCTATGAAGGGACAGGGGCTTTGTACGAAAAAGGGAAGGTGGTCAGTGAGGGGGAATTTCAACGGGGAATTTTGATAAAAGGAATTACCAGCATGTTCTGCAAGAATGACACGCTGCTCTACAAGGGAGAGATTGCAGACGGACAAAAAAGCGGACAGGGTGCTTTGTATGACGGGGAGGGACGTCTGCTCTATGAGGGAGCATTTGCTAAGGACAAATATGAGGGGCAAGGGATTTTGTTTGAGCCAAAGACAGGAAAAATATTATATGAGGGCAGCTTTTTTGATGGACAGTTTCACGGAGAGGGAACACTGTATGATAAACAGCTCGCATCGAAGGTGTATGAGGGAGAATTCATGTACGGTAAATTTGAGGGCAGGGGCATACAGTACGACCCCATTACAGGCAAGACCATAGCAACAGGGGAGTTTCGGGACGGAGTATGTGTTGAGCAGGCGCAATAAAAACATGGAGGAGATAATGGAGAGCCGTTATATTATTACAGATATGGGAAAGCTGTTGGTGAATCTGGCAGCGGACATGCTGATGGAAGAATTAGATGTCCCGGAGGGGCAAATCGGGCTGGGGATTCCCGGAGAAAGCGAGCAGCTTTCCCTGTATATTTATATGTACGATATCCGGGAAAATGTACAGGCGCATACCGGGCATTTTAAGGCGGTGGGATGCGAACGGCTAAAATACCCCTCCCGCTTTTATGATCTCTATTATATGCTTGTTCCAAGTGCAAAAGGAGATCCAAAATACAAAATGGAGGAAGAATTCAGGTTTATGGATGTTCTTTTGCGACGCTTCGGGGATATGGAATATTTGGACGAGGAAATGCGGACGGCAGTTACCCTTTACAGCCCGGATTTAGAAGAGAAAGTAAAAATCTGGAACGCATTAAACCAAAGCTTAAAACCTGCCATCTACTGTAAGGCAGGGCCAATGGAGGTATTGTCCGATAAGACAAAGGATGTCAAGCGGGTAACTAATGTGCAGATGCGCTATGAAGAAAAATAGATGTATCCAACATAGGATAAGGAGGAATGGTTATGGCAAATATGGTGTGCGGAGGGGCAATGTTAAGCTGCAGTTTCGGGGCGGCGCCCTCTATGCTGCTTGTGACGCCGGAAAATAAGGTGACCACAACCCAGCCGGTGGCAACAATTATGGATTATGTGGTGTTTAAAAATATTATGCCCTTTGGCATGTGTAGCAGCCTTGCGAACCCCTCCGTGGCAGCGGCAACGGCGGCAAAGCTTGGCGTGATGACGCCAATGCCTTGCATCCCCATGCCGGCAGGAACGTGGTTACCGGGGTCGGCAAAGGTAATGGTGGCAAATAAACCGGCGCTGACATCCAACTGCAAGCTGATGTGCGCTTATGGGGGAGTCATTCAAATCAACAGCCCGGGGACATTTACCATCTCTACGTCATGATAGGGATATATCAGGATTTGATTAAGAAGGAATGTGATACATATGAAAGTAAACTTTGGCCTGCGCTTGAAATTCACATTAATATTTATGGCATTGATGCTGATGCTGAGTCTGGTGTTATTTTACTGTCTGTACGCAAACTACAAAAAAATGTTTCAGAACCAGCTTTTAATCTATGCGGAGTCCATTGCAGAGATGGTGCGGGGGATGACCGAGGAGGAAAAGCTGCGGGAATATGCGGCTGCAAGGGAAGCGGATAAGGAGTATGATAAGTTGATTGAGGAGATGAAGGTATTACAAGCCAAAGCAGGGTTTTATTATCTTTATCTTGTTGTCGTCGAGCGCAGGGGGGCGGGGATTTATATATGTGATTTGAAGCTTGTGAATGAGGAATATGACCATGAAGGAAATGCAGAACCAGAGATTGTCTTTAATCATAAGCTGGGAGATACTAATATTTTGGAAAATAAATTCGTCGGTCTTATTGATGTGCTGGAGACCGGGGAATCGAGCAAAAAATTTAACCGTATTGATTATCATGGGGTCAGGCTGGACTCTGTTTATGTTCCAATTCTCAACGAGCTCGGAGAGGTAAGCGCCTTTGTGGGAGTGGACTTTAAGCATCAAAATCTGGTGGATGATATCCAGAGGGAGATGCGAAAATTTATTCCACCCTTATGCATGGTTATAGTGCCGAGTTGTTTCATCCTGATTGGACTGCTTCAGATTACCGTGCTGAGTCCGGTCTATCAGCTTAAGGAACATGCAAGGCAGGTATCCGTCGGAAATTACAATTATGAAATGAAGATAAGGGGAAACGATGAAGTCAGTGAAATATTGAAGGTATATAGCAGGCTCTCCAAAGAAATTGCGGAAAATATCACTGCCATGCAGGCATTAAACGAGGCTTATTACCGTTATGTGCCGTCAAAAATTTTAAGCCTGCTGGGGAAGGAGACAATTCAGGAGATTGGGTTGGGGGATGAGGTCAGTGCAATGCTCACTGTGCTCTCTTTTCAATTAGCGGATTTTGATAACATTATTAAAAAAAAGGGAATAAATGCTATCAACCAGGCGTTGCGTATAAGCACATCGGTAATTTCAGAGCAGGAGGGCATGATAG
>CAMWOF010000130.1 GCA_947175805.1 uncultured Clostridiaceae bacterium | reverse complement strand
ATCTTCGTCGGCAGCGTCATATGTGTATAAGAGACATGTGTTATACTGGATTTATTAAAAATATCTAAACGGAGGCGTGAATATGAAACAAGTAGCAATGGATATTAAGATGACTACAGGCTCAACCTTTGAGGGCTATGAGATTGTAGAGTATTTAGGGTTTGTGAGCGGTCAGATTGCATTGGGCTCCAGCCTTTTGTCCAACATTACAGAGATGACAGCTCAGGAGAGCACCACATTTACAAACAAGCTGCAGCATGCCAGCGATACGGCGTTAGACAAGCTGTGTAAGGCAGCGCTTAAGATGGGAGCAAATGCAATTGTCGGAGTTGCTTTGAACTATACGGAATTTGCCAGCAGCTCCATCGGTACGGTTGCTTCAGGTACAGCGGTCAGGCTGCGTCAGCTTGAAAAAAAGGAAGCAATTACCAATAGGCTGTATGTAAGCAATTATTATACAAGAATGATTCCGAGACCTGTGCAGGTTCGGCTTGAGTCTGAAGAAGGCGTTGTTAAAATTGCTACAGATTTTTACAATTACAACATGGATGAGGTGAAGGCAATCAGAGCGGATGTAGCGCTGACCAACTTCTATGACGAGAAGGTTGTGCTCCAGGGTCTGGATTTTGTATTTGCGAAGAATAATATCACGTTGCTTGAGGCTGATTTTATAGAGTGCAAGTTGGAAGAGAAGTACATAAAGATGCTGAAGGATGCAAAGGTGACGGTTCAGAAGTATGTTACTGGCAAGGGTGTGTTTATGTGTACGGATACACCGATTAATGTCAGCCTTTCACCACAGAGCTTCGCTGCCCTGAAGAAGAAGCGGGGACTGGATGCATTTGAGAAGTTTAAGTCAGATGGCTCAACGTGGACATGTAATTGTGGTCATATTAACGGTGCCGGTGCAGAGGAGTGTTCCGTATGCCAGAGGAAGGAAAAAGACTTAAAGAGCAATACTTCCTTTGATCATGAGGCAATGCTGGATAAGATGAAGACAAAGAAAAATGTCACAGAGATGAAGGATGTACTTATGGAAAATATTAAGCAGATTGACGCAGGACTCAGAATGGAGCTTTTGGAGATTATGGAATCTGCGCTGCAATATGAAAAGACCAGAGGTGATATGACAGCCACCGTCATTGAAAAAATAGAACAGGTATTTGACGTTAACTAATATGCGCTGAAAAAATGAGGCTGTCCGAGAGGCAGCCTTTTTTTACTTTCATAGTAATATATCCGAAACCGTGGGATTGTAAGGGGAGGCACGATGATTAAGGCATGCATTTTTGATTTAGACGGTACATTGTTAAATACGCTGGAGGATTTGACGGATGCGGTGAATTTTTCCCTGGAAAAAAACAATTTTCCATTGAGGAGCATAGAGGAGGTCAGGCGTTTCGTAGGTAATGGGGTTGCCACACTGATGGACAGGGCAGTGCCGCAGGGGACATCCTCTGATGAGATTCAGGCATGCCTGTCGGATTTTAAGTCATATTATTCTTTGCATAAGCAGGATAAAACCTGCCCGTATCCGGGGATTTCTGATTTACTGTCCCGTCTGTATGAGAGCGGAATTAAGCTGGCGATTGTATCAAATAAGTTTGACCGGGCAGTAAAAGAACTGGCAGAGTTTTATTTTCCAGGGCTGATATCGGTTGCAATTGGGGAATCTGACAGAATCAGAAAAAAGCCTGCAGCGTATACTGTATATGAGGCACTGTCGCTGCTGGAGGCGGATAAATCTGAGGTAATATATGTGGGAGATTCCGAAACTGATATTGAGACTGCGGCAAATGCAGGTGTAAGGCATATCGGCGTTACGTGGGGCTTTAGGGACAGGGATACCCTAAAACGGCACGGCGCATCGGATTTGATTGATGCACCCCTTGAACTGATGGAGTATATTTCATGATTGATAAGGCAAAAATGTTTTTGCAGATAAAAGGATATATGGTTGTGCATGAGGCGGCAAGTGTTGTAATGTGCAGGGAGACTCCGGAAACGATATATTTGATTTTGCTTACTGAATATAACAGGAGGATACCAGAGGATTCCTATGTGCAGGTCACGGAAAGCCTAAAGCAGTCCTATGAGAAGATTACCGGCAAAACCGTACAGTTTTTGAACTTGTGTTTTACGCCGGATGGTATGTTCCGGGAGGAGCTTAAGCTGGCAGAAAGAGTGTTTGGAATCTGGCTGATTGCAAGGGATACGGGAAGAATCTATGTATTTGAAGATCAGCCCCAGGATTTTGACGGTCTGTTCTCATCTCTGGAGCAGGAGTGCCAGAAGGCAGAGAATAGAATTCGTTTTCTGCCATATATAAATGTTCTGCTGGTTATATGCAACCTTCTTGTTTTTGTGCTCATGCGGCATGTTCTGGATATTAGGGCATCAGAGCAGGTTATGTATGATTTCGGCCTGGATTGGAGCAGGGTGATTGGATTTCAGGAATGGTACAGGTTGATTACCTGCATGTTTTTACATGCGGATGTCTCCCATATATACGGTAATATGCTGCTCTTGTTTTTTGTTGGCAACAACATGGAGGAATGTCTGGGGCATGTCAAATATTTATTACTTTATTTCACCACCGGCTTTGCAGCTTCCCTTGGTTCGATGGTCTACCATTATGCAACGCTGGACAGCGCAATCTGCATCGGGGCATCCGGTGCGATTATGGGGGTGCTGGGTGCGATGACGGGAATGATGATTGTCTGCCGGGGCAGGGAAAAGAGGTTTACACTGAGGCGTCTGGTGATTTTTTTCGGATTATCGCTTGTTCAGGGCATGTTAGCCCCACAGGTGGACAATGCTGCCCATGTATGTGGGTTTTGCGCCGGTCTGTTGTTTGCGTTCCTTTGTCAGTGCTATATGAAAACAGCAGATAAAAAAATAGGCTTTTAAGTTGTAAATATTGTATAAATGTGATAAAATAATTAGGGAATTCAGCTAATTATTTAGAATGGTGAAATTGCTGCATGGAGGAGTGAAGATTTTGGGTACGGGCATCAGGGTTGCTGATATTAATCAGATAAAGCAATATGCAGAAGATAAGGAATATGAAAAGGCACTGGTACTAATCAGGCAACAGGATTTGTCCAAGACCTTTAACTCTCAGTTTGCGCGGATTTGTGGTGAGGTTCTTCTGTACACAAAGAATTATGAAGAATCAAGATATGCACTCATTAATGCACATAAAATGGCGCCGGAGGGTAACAGGATAGATTACGACTTGATTATGCTGTATCTGGAGACAGGAGAGCTTGCACTGGCAGAGAAATACTATGAACAATACGTGTTTAATGCCGGTGAGGAGGATCATGACTTGTGCTGGCTGAATTATCATATGGCAAGAAGCAAGCACAGTCCTGCTCAAGTCCTGTATGATGCCTTAGCCCCGATGCACACGCCGGATCGTTCGGACGAGTTAGCCTTTGAATTTATGAAGATTTACCGGTTGATGGGAGACCAGACACGGTTTGATGAGGAATATCAATATTGGAAGGATACCTTTCGGGATTCCATATATAAAGAACAGATTGAGCAGTTAATTGAAATAGAAAATATAGAAAAAGAGCTGTATACCTACCCGGATACTTCTGTTTTGAAGCATGACGCCCAGATAGATGCGCTGGAGGAGTCGTTATTAGAGCAGGATTATTTCAGAATGTATCCGAAGGAGCCGGAGATTGTCCTGATGGCAGACGATTATGATGCTCAGGATGATCAGTCCTACATGTTAAAAATAAAGATGGATAAATGGTCCCAGAAACGCAGGGAAAAGGCGGAGAAGCGGGCGGCGGCAAAGGCTGAACGAAAGCAGGCAAAGCAGGATAAGAAGGATGCCGGTAAAACAGATGAAAAGGCAGCGAAGGCAGAAGGGACAGAGAAGAAGCCGGAAGAAAAGGCAGCAGAGACGGAGATAGAGAATAGGGCTGCAGAGACAGGAACGGCAGAGACAAAGCCGGAGGAAAAGGCAGCAGAGACGAAGATAGAGGATAGGGCTGCAGAGACAGAGACGGCAGAAACGAAGCCCGAGGAAAAGGCAACGGAGACGAAGATAGAGGATAGAGCTGCAGAGACAGGAGCAGCAGAGACGAAGCCGGAGGAAAAGGCAGCAGAGACGAAGATAGAGGATAGGGCTATAGAGACAGAGACGGCAGAGGCGAAGCTGACAGACAGTGAGGCAGAGGCGGTAACGCAGGATTCCGGGGATATGACAGAAGTATCGGAGGATGAGGACGCATCGGAGGATTACGATACTGCAGAAGCATCAACAGAGTATGGCTATGAAGCAGAGAAAGTGTCCTCAGAGTACGGTGATCATGGAGAGGCAGTCTCAGAATACGAAAGTGAAGGGGAGCCAGAGAACAATGCCGAATATGATTATGAAGTATCGGAAGATTCATTGGCATATGATTATGGTGAAGAAGGGGAATTATCAGAATATGGCGATGAGGCCATAGGTGATGCGGATGATGCATCAGAATATAGCGCTGAGACCGCAGGCGATGCGGATGACGCATCGGGATATAGCGATGAGACCACAGGCGATTCAGATGACACGTCAGAATATAGCGATGAGACCGCAGGCGATGCGGAGGAAACATCAGAATATAGCGCTGAAGCCGTAGGCGATGCAGATGTTGCATCGGGATATAGCGATGAGACTGCAGGCGATGCAGATGACACATCGGGATATAGCGATGAGCGCGCGGGGTATGCGGAGGAAGCATCAGAATATAGCGATGAAACTGTAGGCGATGCGGATGACGCATCGGGATATAACAATGAGACCGCGGGGTATCCGGAGGATACTTTGGAATATAGCGGTGAATCACCGGGTGAATTCCGTGAATATCACTATGGACCGCCGAAGGAATCCTTTGAGTATGAGATTACAGGGGAGCCGGAGACTACGGAATATGAGAATGATACGGCAGAGGAGCCGGAGACCACGGAATATGAGTATGACACGGCAGAGGAGCCAGAGGTCTATGAGGAATCGGAGGAAATGCCGGAATATGGTTATGAAATTTCTGAAGAACCGGGTGCTTATGATGCGCCGGAGGAATCCTCAGAGTATGGCTATGGAGCATATACAGAATCCGGTGAGATGAAGAAGGCGGATAAACACCAGCAGGCATTTGACGAATACGATGCCTTGTTGAAGCAGGAGGAGGAACGGCTTGCACAGCAGTTTGAGAGGGAAGAACGGCTGCTTAAGGAGGCTGAAAATCTTCTTGCCAGCGTGCAGACCGGTGTGAATGATTGGAACAGCCAGAAGGTAAACAATCTTTTTGAAGCCTTTGACATGGATATAAAGAAAAAGGATACGGAGCCGCCGGCATTGGAGAAGCCTTTTTCTAAGACGGTGTCCGAGGTAAAAACAGAAGAACCCGATGTAAAGGTGCTGTTTGAAAATTCCTTTGAGACAGTGAGAGAACAGGCTTCCTTGGTACAGCAGGAGGTAAAAAAGGGAATACCTGAAACAGATGATAATGCAGAGGATGGCGATAGGCAGCTGCTGGAGGAGGAGCTGCCGGAGAAGAAAAAACAACTGGATAACAAGCCATCCAAGCGAACAGAGATGGATTTTTTGCCACAGACACAATTAAGAGAGCATTTGAAAAATAAGCTGACGTTAGATGCATACAAGAGGGAGATTCTGCAACAATTAAAAGAAAGAAGATGATTTATTAAGCGTGCAGTTGTGTCAGAGAGAAGAAAGATATGTAAAAGACATGGCTGTGCAAAAGAGAAATGACAACAGATATTGCCGGATAAAAATGAAATCCGGCAGGAAAGGAGCATTGGCAAGCGAGATATGGATCAAAGAGAAGCTATGATTGCTGCTATCCGGGCTCAGGTTGAGAAGGAGAAGGCAGAAAAGGAAGAAAAACTTAAAAAAGAGCAGGGCGTAACCGGGAACGGTGGTGCCGGCGCGGATGCAGGGGGAGGAAAGCCGCAGTTTAAGACATTATCTGCAGAGGATTTGCAGAAGCTGGAGGAGAAAAAACGCCGTAAGCAGGCAGGAGAACCGGAACCTGTAGAATCTGCGGCTCCGGCAGCTGAGACACCTGATGCACAGCCTGTTTCATCAGCAGGATTAGGTGGTCTTGGAGGCGGACTTGAGCAACAGGCAGGCGCTACGTTGGGCAATGTGGCCACAGAGGGTGGTTCCCTGATGGGCGGTGCAGCTTCCGGTGACAGCCTTGCAGGCGGCTTAGGAGGAGGCAGCGCAGATGAAGGTCTTGGAATATCCGGACTGGGTGCGCCTGTTACGTCTATTCAGGAGGACAGCTTTTCGAGTGCTTCCCAGGCGGAGTCAAACAGCGGATGGGAGGCAGCAGCTCCGACGTCAGATACAGCTGAGGCACCAAAGAAAAATGTGGATGATGATGGTAATTTAATCAGCGTTGTACCAATTAAACAAAGCGGTGCAGGAGAGCAGGATGTAAAGAGCCTTTATAATATTGATTTTGATGATGATGACAGTGCAGGTGAGGCATCTGCGCCGGAAACGTCTGCCGAACCACCACAGGAGGAGAAAGCTCCTGAGATAGATGAAGCGGAGAAGGAGGCTGCCAGACAGGCTGCTATCGAGGCTACGAAACGTGCTGAGGAAG
>CAMWOF010000129.1 GCA_947175805.1 uncultured Clostridiaceae bacterium | reverse complement strand
ATTAAGTATAACTAAAATTATCTATTTTCGCAATTTAAAATATGAAAGTAAAGGAGTATTTAAAATGGCATTACATCAGTTAAAAAAGGTTCCGACTCCGGAAGAAATCAGAAAGATTATGCCCGTGCCGGAAAGACTGACACAGATTAAGAAAGCAAGGGATGAAGAGCTTGCAAAAATTATCAGAGGCGAGGAGGATAAATTTATCTTAATTATCGGTCCCTGCTCAGCAGACAACGAGGATGCGGTATGTGATTACGTAAACCGGCTTGCAAAGGTGGGCGAAAAGGTAAAGGATAAGCTCTTTATTATCCCGCGCATTTACACGAATAAGCCCCGCACCACCGGCAAAGGCTACAAGGGCATGCTGCACCAGCCAGACCCAAACAGCAAGTCTGATTTTGTGGCAGGCTTAAAGGCAATCCGCAAAATGCATATCCGTGCTATGGAGGAAACCGGACTGACTGCAGCGGACGAGATGCTTTATTCAGCAAACTGGCTCTACATGGAGGATATTCTCTCCTATGTTGCGATTGGAGCCAGAAGCGTGGAGGATCAGGAGCACCGTCTGACAGCCAGCGGTATGGATGTTCCTGTGGGAATGAAAAATCCTACCGGAGGAGATTTATCGGTGATGTTGAATTCCTGCGTTGCCGGTCAGATGAAACATACATTTCTCTATGCCGGATATGAGACAAAGACAGACGGCAACCCGTTAACCCACTGTATCTTAAGAGGTACATTAAATAAGCACGGCCAGTCTATTCCGAATTACCACTATGAAGATTTGATTCTGCTCTATGACTTGTATCAACAGTTTGATTTGCAGAATCCTGCATGTATTGTGGATGCAAACCACAATAATTCCGGCAAACAGTGGCAGGAACAGCCACGTATTGTAAAGGAAATCCTTCACAGTAAGCGTCATTCCGCAGAAATTAATGGGCTTGTAAAGGGCGTTATGGTAGAGAGTTACATTGAAGACGGAAGCCAGCCGATTGACGGCGGCTGCTACGGAAAATCCATTACAGACCCTTGTTTGGGCTGGGATAAGACAGAACATCTGATATTGGAGATTGCAGATTTACTGTAGTACAAAAAATAAAACACCCCTGTTTTCCGGCAATTCTTTAACCGAAAAACAGGGGTGCTTCATTTTTAGGAGCTGCATACCACCTGGTTCTTGCCCTGCGCCTTCCCCTGATATAATCTTGCATCTGCTATGGAAATCATTTTCTCCACATCCCGTTCTTCGTCACTGCTAGTCAGACCAAATGTCATGGTCACACCGATTCTCTTCCCCTTATACTCTAATATCTGCGTCATCACTGCATTTCTGATATCTTCTATCAGCTTTTGGCCAGACGCATGTTCGCAGGACAACAAAATCAGTATCTCTTCACCACCCCAGCGGCAGACAACACCCTGCTCTCCCACCTTTTCCCTGATGATACCGGAAACAAGAACCAATACCTCGTCACCACAATTATGGCTGTATGTATCATTGATTCTTTTAAAATCATCAATATCCCCCAGGGCAACACAGTAAGCAGAGTCACTGCTCTCATATTCATAAAAAGTCTCTGCCATATTGTGGCGGTTCCGAAGACGTGTCAGGGCATCATAATTTGCAAGAAAATACAGTTCCTCGTTATAATCCTGCAACGCCTTCGTGGATAACTTCATTTCTAATACAAAATATGTAGAATACAGAGCCAGGCCAATCAGACATATCACAAGATTTGTACAAAAAAATATTTTTATATACACAGTAGGAAGCTCACCCAGCTTATCAAACCTATGCCCTATCCAGCAGGAGATTGACAAAGCAAGAATCGAAAATAATGTCAGCAGATGAGAGTTTCTGACATCATGCCTGATATCCTCATGCATATAGGTTGTGTAATACGTAATCGGAATAATCATAACAGCATAGAAGCTGAATCCATAGCCCCATCCCAAATTCAAATTACACAATACAGCATGAATAATAATCTCCATAAAAGTCAGCCACAGCCATGCAGTGGAAATACGGTGTTTCCTCATGCTCAGAAAAAAAGACGCATACAGCACTACACTGAAAATATTGAAAAAAAACAAAACAGATACATGCAGCCACTCAAAAATTATTAGAAACAATGTGTGAAGTCCCAGACACGTACCAAAAATCAGGCGGTACCGTTTCATATCCCTCACTGACTTATCTTCATTTTCAATGAAATTTTCCATGATATTCCCCTTAAAAAACAGCATCGTAAGGTAAATTATGTGGTCAGGCTCGCTTTTTGAGCCTGACATTAGCACACAAATATATACCTGCTTACGTGAAAAAGGGACACGATAGAATATCAACAAAAAAATCAGGTATAGATAGAAACTTCTATGCCTGATAACAAAAAAAAGTGCAACTGGCTGACATTTTACAGTCCCTATAGCTTTGCGTCATAAACTTTCGTTTATTTTGCCGAAATCATATTAATAACTTTATTAATATTATCACGCTATAGGAACAATGTCAAGCACGCCTGCACTTTTTATAACTGTTAAAATCCTCTACAATTTGTGAAGTATTAATACTTCAAACATATTTATTTATTAAAAAATTCCGGATGCTCAGCCCTGTACTGCGCTTCTGCCTGTGCACGCTTTTTTACAGCTTTCCTGCACGAAATGAATGCAATACCATAAAATACAATACAAATAACAGTCGAGACAATTGCAGGACCAAGAAGCATATAATCCTTGTCAAAAACCTCCGGCCAGCAGATAAGAGCAAATGCACCGCTAATAACACCTATGCATGACATAAATGTTGTAAAGCCAGTTTCTCTTAATATTAAAAATCTCATTGTGTCTTCTCCCTTGCTAAAAATGTCGTCAATACCATTTAGAATTATAGCACTATAAATTTTCATGTCAATCCAATAACAGGCTGTCACATTACAACCCTAATTCTTCTTGATGACAACCTTGCTGCCCGCTCCCGCTTTCTTGAACAGGCTCTTGTATGTCTTATATTTACTCTTTGGCACCTTAATCACCGCTTTCGCATAAATGCCCTTGAATGCCTGCTTTCCCACCTTGCTGTTCTTTAACTTCTTGGTCTTTACCGTAATGGTCTTCAGCTTCTTGCAGCCATAAAAAGCCTGCTTCCCTATTTTGGTCACCTTAACAGGAATCGTGATTTTTGTCATTGCCTTACACTTATAAAATGCCTTGTCACCGATGGCAGAAACACTGGCTCCCATCTTTACTGTTTTCAGCTTTGCACAGTTATAAAAAGCACTGGTGCCAATCTTCTTTACATACTTGCCTATCGTTATCTTTGTGAGCTTCTTGTTGTCCTTAAATGCGTTCTTTGCTATCTCCTCTACCCGGTATGTGATGCCTCCTACCTTAATCGTTGCAGGGATAGTCACTTCTGCGGTCTTCTTCACAGGCTTGCTATAGGATACAGTTCCCTGCTTTCCGTCCTGCGTCCCTGCCTTCAGCACTTTATATACCGCTTTGTTTTTGGAATCCTGTATATTGTCGCCCTTTTTCGGCGCTCCCTTCACTACGGTCAGCACACCCGGTGTGACTGTCACATCATAATTTTCCGCCGTAATTGTACCTGTGATTGGATATTTCCCTGCCGGCGATGCTTTGACTGCCTCTGTGGCAAGCTGGACATTCCAGCCCTCTGTCGTATCCCCTTCCACTAAAGCGCCTGCCGGTACTGTATAGGTAAACACCGGGTTTTCTGTGTTTATCCCCCTTGTCACGGAATCTGCCTGCACCGTAATCTTTTTCTTTGCAACGGATACCGTTGCTTTTTCCGTCTTTATGCGGTAATCCCCGCTGGTTACCTCACAGTAATATATATATGTTCCCACTTTCTGCTTCCGGGGAATCTCATAACTCCCGGTAGTTGCCCCGCTGACAGCTGTATCATTTTCATACCACTGGTAGACTACCTGTTCCGTGCCTGTGGTTTTTTTCGCCTCCACCGTCAGCTTTGCACCCGCTGCGTTGCCATACTCCATGTTGATATCCGCCGGCTGGCCTTCGATGGTAAACGGCACCTCAAGGTCTACTGCTTTGGTTATATCTACACCTGACGGGTCTGTTACGGATGTAACCGTATTTCCCATAATGGTAGCCGGAATGGAGATATCCTCTAGCTTTGTTCCTTCCGGACACTTTTCAAGCGTCAGCTCTGCCGTACCGTCGGGATTTATGACATAAGACACGCCCGTCCCCACCGTCGTGTCCTGATCCAGAAGCCCTTTCGGATAACAAGCCACAAGGGAAGAAGAACAGCCGTCAAACAGCTCCTTACCTACTGTAGTTACGCCGGACGGAATCGTCAGGCTTTGCAAAGCTTCACAGTATCCAAATGCAGCATTTCCAATCGTAGTCAGACCGGAGGGCAGCTTTATGTTTTTCAGGGATGTACAGTGGCCGAATACAACTCTTTCAATAACGGTTACACTGTCCGGAATTTCTATGCTCTCCAGTGCCGAACACATGATAAACAAACGCTGCTCCAGCTTTGTCAAACCAACGGGAAGCTTCACTTTCTTTAAATTAGTACACTGGCTAAAAGCATCGCTGCCAATGGAGGTTACACTGTCCGGAATATTTATCTCTGTAAGCCCAGAACAGCCAAGAAAAGCACCCATGCCTATTGTTGTGACCCCGGAAGAAATAGTAACCGTTGTCAACGCCTTACTGGATGCAAAAGCACTCTCGCCAATGGATACACCTGACGGAATAGCCACGCTGGTAATCACTGACTTATAAAATGCTCTCTCTCCGATAGCCGTCACCGGATACCCGTCTATAACCGCCGGTATCACCAGATCCGTTTCCGAACCCTCATAGCCTGTAATGACTGCATTTCCGCCGGCATCTATTTCATATACATAGCCGACTGCACTTGTCAGGCTTTCCGCACAGACAGGCACGCCTGCAAATGAAATCAGCAGCATTACCAGTACCATCATGCAGCCTGTCATACATCTCACTTTTTTTCCCATATAAAACACCCCACAATTTAATACTTGGCTTTATATCTTTTTATCTACAATATCTCAGCAAACCTAATACACAGAGGAGCAAATGACTGAATTCTTAATGTTGCTGATAGATATGTAATGGTTCAGCAGCGCATCCAAATCGGAACCCAACTCTGCCCGGCTTATCTTCTCCCCCTCCAGCTTCAGCACCTCATTTTCCTGTATACGGTCCACTACCACATATTTATCCGTGTAGTACTGCGATTTTGCCAGCGGCCGGTCATAGAGTGTTCCTGTATACTCATCCAGCGTGCAGCCAGGAAAATTCACATTCCATATCTCATCAATACCCACAGGCAGAGAAGTAATTTCCCTTAAAAGGCTGTCGAGATATTCATCTACCACATCATAGACACCGTTTGCCTCCATAGAAAAAGCAATCCCCGGAATCCCCTTTAAGAGTCCCTCCATGGCAGCCGCCACCGTACCAGAATATGCCGCCTCAATACCGGCGTTAAAGCCGTAATTAATACCGGAAAGCAAAACATCCGGCTTCTTATCCATTATATGCTCCACGGCAATCTTTACACAGTCTGCCGGCGTACCGTCTATGCTATAGGCATGCACCCCCGCAACCGGGAACTCCGGCTCCTGCTTGAGCAAAATGTAATTGCCGATTGTTATTTTCTGTGATATGGCACTGCACTGTTTATCCGGCGCAACCACCCAGACCTCACCAAGCTTTGTCGCTGCCCTGGCAAGACGAATCAATCCCTCCGCATTAATTCCGTCGTCATTCACAACTAAAATTCTCATATGCTTCACCTCATATAGTTTTTTTCTATTTTATCACAACTTCGCCGGATTTCCCATACCTAAATTAAAGTGTATCCATTTTATATAAAGAAAGCGAAAAACAGACAGGATGCGGGTTCTCCCCTGCAATCCTGCCTGCCGCCTATGAAGTACAACACGCACCTTCCATTTAAGCTATCGGCTGTGACATGCCCGCACAAAAGCGTATTTCCACCAAACGACTATGAATGGCACCAAACGACCATTCATGTATGGGCATATCTTATGTATCCGCAATATGTTACAATTTTAATCCCATAATTATTCCCCCTGTCTATAATCAATATTATCCTCACTGTATACAAACACTACAAAATATTTCCAATGATCTGCTTCACTTCCCTCTGCCCTTCTTTGATTTTCCCTTGTCTTTCTTTCATAATGGGTATCATATTCATAGCATGTAATGGTAATAGTACCCCTGTACCCCATTTCAGCCAGCCTGCTGCATACCTCCTCCACGTTAGCTTGATTGAATTTTTCCAACTGGGAAGGTCTCATAAAAACACCTAAATCCGGCAATGGATAATCTACATTTGCTTTGTAGTTTTTCAGGTCATCCACCGTTGTCCCCACCGGCAGACTGTTTGTCAGCCACTCACTATAAAATTCTAAAAAAAACTTGTAATCATCAAAAGTCTCATCTATGATTTCATCAATCCGCTGTTCATACTCCCTTGCCAACTGCACCATCACATATCCGTCAAAGTATTCCAGCCCTCCCCATCGGTTAAAGTATCCCTGGATTGGGAAGGTGTGCTGTTCGTCCGGAGAGGCTTTGGGACGCGCCTCTGCTGATACGAAACTGTGTGCATAATCTGTACCCCGGTAGGAATCTTCCA
>CAMWOF010000128.1 GCA_947175805.1 uncultured Clostridiaceae bacterium | reverse complement strand
ATACACCTGTTGTGTATTTAAAATATTCAAAGGCTTATTGATGACTATGATTGATTTTTCAAAGTATGAAAGCTTAATACAGAAATCCTATGTGAAGGAGATTGGTAAGGTTGCCAAGGTAGTAGGGCTTACCGTGGAATCCGTTGGACCAACTGCAAACTTAAATGATTTATGCAGGATTACCTCCAGGGACGGATTGCAGACGGTTATGGCGGAGGTTGTAGGATTTCGTGATAACCGTATTTTATTGATGCCTTTTGAAAATGTAGAAGGGATAGGCCTTGGAGCAACCGTTGAAAATACAAAGGAGCCGCTTCAGGTACAGGTAGGGCCGGAGCTTTTAGGAAAGGCTTTGGATGGCTTTGGACGGCCTATGGATGGAGGGCAGCTTCTGCTCTCGGAGCTTTACCCGGTGGAATCCGAATCGCCGGACCCTTTAAAGAGGAGCATGATTTCTGAGGTGCTGCCGCTCGGTGTAAAAGCGGTGGATGGGTTGCTCACAATTGGAAAGGGACAACGTATTGGTATATTTGCAGGCAGCGGTGTGGGAAAAAGTACACTGTTAGGCATGTTTGCCCGTAATACAAAGGCGGACATTAATGTGATTGCCCTGATTGGAGAGCGGGGCAGGGAGGTTGGCGAATTTATTGAGAGAGACCTCGGAGAGGAAGGGATGAAACGCTCGGTGCTGGTGATTGCAACCTCAGATAAGCCGGCGTTAATCAGAAATAAAGCGGCAAAGACCGCCACAGCCATAGCAGAATATTTCAGAGACCAGGGCAAGGATGTGCTTTTGATGATGGACTCCCTGACCCGTTTTTCCATGGCACAAAGGGAGATTGGTTTAGCTTCCGGAGAACCGCCGGTAACCAGGGGTTATCCGCCGTCAGTATACTCGGAAATGCCAAAGCTGTTAGAGCGGGCAGGCAATGCCGCACAGGGTTCCATTACAGGGCTTTATACCGTATTGGTGGACGGTGATGATATGAATGAGCCGATTGCAGACACCGCAAGAGGTATTTTGGATGGGCATATTGTGTTGTCCAGAAAGTTGGGACATAAGAACCATTATCCTGCTGTTGACGTGCTGCAGAGCATCTCCAGATGCATGAGCAGTATAGCCACACCGGAGCATAAGAATGTGGCAGGCAGACTAAAAAATGTTTTGGCTACATACAATGAAGCAGAAGATTTAATCAATATCGGCGCATATAAATCAGGTTCAAATCCTGAGATTGATTATGCGGTTTCTAAGATTACCAGCGTAAATGATTACCTGATGCAGGCTGTGGATGAAAAATTCCAGTTTGACGAGGAAGTTACGATGCTGGCAGGACTGTTCGATGACTGATGACAGGCAGAGGGTGATGTTTTGGCAGGCTTTGTATACAGGATGCAGAATATACTGGATATCAAGTATAAGCTGGAGGACCAAAAAAAACAGGAATACGCACAGATTCAGGCAAAGTTAAATGAAGCGGAGGCGTACCTGCAGAATCTGGAACAGCGGCTGGTGCAGGATATAGCAAATCTGCGGACAGCCACTTCATCTAAGTTGGATTTGCTGGAGATAGAGAGCTGCAAGAACGCAATTA
Organism: uncultured Clostridiaceae bacterium; assembly: GCA_947175805.1. Lineage (GTDB taxonomy): Bacteria > Bacillota > Clostridia > Lachnospirales > Lachnospiraceae > RGIG6919. The sequence goes on along the minus strand of CAMWOF010000128.1, from coordinate 5,133 downwards.
CCTTCAGAAGAGACCAGATTGCCGCACAAAAGCAGATGATTGCCAGCCTGCGGGGTGAGGTTGAGAGAGCCAGAATCCGGCTGAACAAGGCCATGCAGGAGCGCAAAATGCATGAGAAGCTTCGGGAGAATCAGTTCGAGGAATTTATGCATGAGATGAACCAGAAGGAGAGCAAGGAGATTGATGAGCTTGTGAGTTATAGCTTTAGCAAGGCAGAGGACAGTATAGAATAATACGGGCTGCGCTCAGATTGAAATGGATGATTACTTGTTTTTGCGATAGAACAATATGGCGGAATGGAGAATAAAATGGCAAAGAAGCAAAAGGGACAAAACGAAAACGGGGAAGAGAAGGCTGGAAGCAAAATTTTATCAGCCCTCATTGTGCTGGTTATCATTGCAGTATGGCTTGCAGTTTTAATTGCGCTGGTCAGGTTTGATGTGGGAGGCTTTGGCTCCAATGTGCTGCGTCCTGTTCTGAAGGATGTGCCGGTAATTAACAAAATTCTGCCTCCTGCGAATGATGCGGAGGCGGCGAAGGAGACAGATCTTCCCTATACGACATTACAGCAGGCATTAGACAGGATAGAGGAGTTAGAAGCGGCGAATTCCAACCTGAACGGGCAGGTGGATGATTTGAATGAGACGATTTCCGACAAGGATAAGGAGATTGCAAAACTCAAGATTTTTGAGGAAAACCAGGCACAGCTCCAATCAGAAAAGGAAGCTTTTTACAGGGAAATTGTATATGGTGAAAATGCACCAGATGCCGATACTTATATTAAGTGGTATAATTCTCTCGACCCAGAGTATGCAGAGAGAATTTATCGTCAGGTAGTAGCAGAACGGTCCAAGAATGATGAGATGGCAGAGCTTGCCAAGACCTATGCGGCGATGAAGCCCCAGGAGGCAGCAACCATTCTTGAGACAATGACAAAGGATCTGAATACGGTGGCAGACATTTTAAGTGCAATGAATGCCGAGCAAAGGGGCGCAATTATGGGCAAGATGACTGCGGAATTTGCTGCGAACGTAACCAGAAAGCTGGCGCCATAGTTCTGTTATTATAGATATCATAAAAGGAAAGGAGGAGAAGCATGAAGATATCTTCACAAAACAGTATGAATGATATTCCGTCTGTTGGCGTGAATGTGTCAGAGCAGAGTAAGGGCGTATCGCCGGTTCAGGATTTTAAGTCATATATGAACCAGTCTTCCTCTGCAAAGAACCAGTCTTCTTCCGGAGTGGAAGCGGGAGCAAATAAAAGCCCGTCCCAGAAGGCAGAGGCGGCAGACACTTCCCGAAAGGTTGAAAAGACGGAAAAGGCTGAAAAGATTCAAAAGCCGGAGGACAAAAAAGCAGTGGATGCTGCTGAGCAGACTGACACAAAGGATGCAGTGAAGACAGAGGATGCAAAAGGCAATGCAGATGACAGCGATACTGCTGGTGAAGGCGCTTTTGTAGGCAAGCCGGTAAAGACAGAGAATCAGGGCTGGGTGCCAGAGGAGCAGAATGAAAATGTAGTTTTTGACAATGCATTACTTGCCCAATTAGCTTCCTTGATGCAAAACCAGATGATTGTCAATGTTACGCCGGAGCAGTTTGAGCAGCTTTTGCAGGATGTTCAGGTGCAGGTGGAAGGTCTGCTTAACATGGATGATAAGCAGTTCAATGACTTGCTGAATCAGCTTGATATGCAGTGTGTGAATTTGCTTGACAGCGAGGGACAGAAACAATTTTTGTTAGCGGCAAAGGATGCGCAGCCTGTAGATTTGTTAACGGATGAGGAGTTGTCACAGCTTCTGACGGACATGGAAAAGGCGGTCGCGCAGGCGGTAGATGAAGCAGAACTGCCAGCCCCGGTACTGCAGGATGCCCTAACACAGTTAAAGACAAAGGAGACTCCAAAAGAACAGCCAATCAGAGCTTCCCGGCAGGATGTGGCGATTGAGAGCAATATGCCGGAGCTTCAGGAAGGACAAAATGAGAGCAGCCTTCGTTTTACGGTGGAGACTGACAGCCGCACCGGACAGGAGCATCAGGGCGCATCACAGCAGAGACAGGATATCGGTGCCATGAAGGAGCAGGTGCTTGCGCAGTTAAACCAGGGAATAGAACAGCTTTCAGAGGTAGAGCAGGACGCAGAGCCAGTAGCCCCAGCAGAGATTGTCAGGCAGGTGGTGGAGGAAATCAAGCTGATTGCAAAACAGGATACCACCAGCATGGAGCTGCAGCTATATCCGGAGCATCTTGGTAAGGTGACCATTCAGGTGAGCACAAGAAATGGTGCAGTGACAGCACAGATTACCGCACAAAATGAGATGGCAAAGGCGGCCTTAGAGGGAAGCATCCAGACATTAAAGGAAACCTTCCAGAACCAGGAGATTAAAGTAGACGCTATCGAGGTCATGGTTGCAACATCAAGCTTTTCGGGACAGCAGTTTGAGAATCAGCAGACGAATCAGGAGAATGGACGTACCGGCAAGGGCGTCAGACATATCAATCTTGATGAGCTAGAGGCTGAGGATGAATTGTCGGAGGAAGAGCAGCTCAATGTAGAGATGATGCGGCAGGAAGGCAGGAATGTAGATTATACGGCCTAACCTGATTTCGTTTTTCTTTCGTCTAGAAAGTAGAATGGATTACAGTCATTTTTTAAAATTTTAGAAATAAGGAGGTAATTTTATGGCATTAACAGGAGTAGGAATTGATACCTCTGCTATAGGCGGTGTGAAATCCAACGAGGGCAAGGAATTTGATTCGGTTTTAGGAAAAGATGCTTTTTTGCAGCTTCTGGCAGTGGAAATGTCCAATCAGGATCCGTTAGAGCCGACATCGAATACGGAGTATATTTCACAGCTGGCACAGTTCAGCGCCTTAGAGGCAATGCAGAATCTGGAGACAACCAATCTGGCAGGTCAGGCAATGAGTCTTACAGGTTCCTATGTCATTATGAACACTACGGATTCCGCAGGCAACGAAAAGCAGATTTCCGGCATTGTGGATTTTGTGACAGTGAAGGATGGAAAAGCATACTTGACAATTAATGGCAAGGAGTATTCGTTTGACGACTTTGATTCTGTGGTTGACCCGAACTATGTACTGCAAATGCTGCAAAATGAAAAGGATTCAGCAAATGGCAGTGCGAATAATGAAGGCGGCACAGCAAATAGCGGAAATGGAGATAACACGGGAAATGGAGACGGTGGCGGAAGCGGCGAATAGGATTTCCTGACTGGAAAAAGGCGAGAAAGGAGGAGTTATATGGCACAGATTTCAGGTTCCTTTTCATCCATAGTCCAGGTGCAGAATGAATATCTTGCAGGACAGTCAAAAAAAGCAGCAGAGACCGAAGCCTTCAGCTTTCAGGAAGTATTAAAGCAAAAGGCGGCGACGCAGGCAGGCACACTTAAGTTTTCCAAGCATGCTAATGAGCGGCTGGTCAGCAGAAACATCACTTTAACCGGTGAGCAGGTAGAACGGTTGCAGGAAGGCGTGTCAAGGGCGAGAGAAAAGGGGATTAGGGAGTCCCTGGTGTTATTAGACAATTTATCCTTTATCGTGAATGTGAAAAACGACACTGTGGTGACAGCTTTAGACAATCACAGCGAACAGCATGTATTTACAAATATTGATGGCGCCGTAATCGCATAGCCGGACCTTTTGAAATAGCAGGGGGCTATCAGCTCTTGAATGACAGATAGAGCTAAAAACGGCAGATTTATTAGGAGGTCGATGAATTATGATGAGATCAATGTATTCAGGCGTAGCAGGCCTGAGGACGCACCAGACAAAGATGGACGTTATCGGTAACAATATTGCCAATGTCAATACCGTTGGATTTAAGTCCAGCGCAGTTCATTTCAAGGATACCTTATACCAGACGACACAGAACGCCAAGGCATCCAACACTGTGACAAATACCGGTGGTACCGCAGCCAAGCAGATTGGTCTTGGCTCCAATGTGGCAGCTATCAGCTATGACCCATCAGCTACCGGGTCTATGCAGTCAACCGGAAACCAGTTTGATTTGATGATTTCAGGAAATAAGTTTTTTGTCGTGAACAAGAGCGGCATCAACTATTTTACCAAGGTAGGTGCATTTTCTAAGGATGATGCAGGCTTCCTTGTAAATGAAACCGGCTGTATTGTACAGGGCTGGCAGGTAGACCCTGAGACCCAGGAGATTATCAGGGATCAGGTGTCAAATCTCCGGGTAGGCGGCGCAGATTTGGAAACAGCGTCAGCGGAGATGACCTCAAAGACATATGCGGCAGGTAATATTGATACCAGGGACTCACAGCTGACCACGGAGGACGGCGTAAAGATGTCCGTTACCATTTACGATAATCTGGGATATAGTTATGTGGTTACCTTCAAGGTGACCAAGGCAGAGACGGCAACAAGTACACCACAGGCACCGGATTATGATGATTCCAAATACAATATACAGTTGGTTTCCATCAAGGACAGCAAGAATGTAGATATCAGAACAGACGGCTATGACGTAACCCTGGAGCCGGCAGTATTTAACATGGATTTGGACTCCGGCGCCTTTGTAACCTGCGGTGAAATTCCGACAGACGGTAGTGCCTATCCGATTATTAATAATCTGAATCTTACTATTGTACCACAGGATGACTCCAAGGGTGATGTGTTCAGAACCTATGACAAGGATGGCAATCCGGATATTACTTCCATTGAAATAGACATGTCCCATATTCAGCTGTACGCAAGCAATAATACATCCTCCATGAAGATGTATGCGGGGGATTATAGAGGAAATTACCAAGGTCTTCCTGTTGGCTACCTTTCATCCGTATCCATTGACGGTGATGGTTTGATTTATGGTGTTTACGACAACGGTGTAGAGCGGTTGTTCGGACAGATAGCCGTTGCGGAGTTTGTGAATCCTGCTTCTCTGCAGTCGATGGGTGACAGCTTGTATGCCACAACAAAGAACTCTGGTGATTTTGACGGTATCGGTGAGGTTGTATCCGAGGGCGGCGGTTCTATTGTACAGGGCGTGTTGGAGATGTCCAATGTTGACCTCTCCACAGAGTTTACGGAGATGATAGTAACCCAGAGAGGTTTCCAGGCGAACAGCCGTATTCTAACGGTTTAACATACATTG
>CAMWOF010000127.1 GCA_947175805.1 uncultured Clostridiaceae bacterium | reverse complement strand
AGATTATGGAGAGCTTTCACACCTTTGCCGGCAATCTGAAGGAAGACGGTATTCTGGTCATCAATGGAGACATGGATGCTTATGATACGGTTGTCAGAGATTTGAAATGCCGCATAATTACTTTCGGAGCTTCAGATAAAAACACTTACTATCCGGCGGATATCCGCACCGACAAAAAGGGCAGCATGCTGTTTACCGTCATGAAATCCGGCACGGCACTGGGAGAGATTCACTTGGCTCTGGGCGGTGTACACAATGTGACAAATGCCCTTTCCGCCATCGCCGCCGCCATGGAGTTTGGTATCTCCTTTGACGCATGCAAAAAAGGGCTTGCCGCCTGCAGCGGCGCTAAGCGGAGGTTTGAATATAAGGGCATGCTGGGCGAGGTCACAATCATAGACGATTACGCACATCACCCAACAGAGATTCGGGCGACCCTGAACACTGCCCAAAACACACCCCACAATGAAATCTGGCTTGTATTCCAGCCCCACACCTACACCCGCACCAGGGCACTGTTTGATGAGTTTGTGGATGCGCTGTCTGGCGCCAGCCATGTGGTTCTGGCGGATATTTATGCCGCCAGGGAAAAGGATACAGGCATGGTGCACTCTAAAGATTTGCAGAGAGCGCTGGCCTCCAAGGGAGTGGATGCCCACTACTTTGCCTCCTTTGACGAGATTGAAAATTTTTTATTAAAAAATTGCAAAAAAAATGATTTGTTGATAACTATGGGCGCAGGAAATGTTGTAGATATTGGCGAGCATCTTCTCGGAAAATAGTTATTCACATTATCCACAGGCGGGTTGGGAATCCCTTCCTTATTTTGCCTGTGGATTTTTTATTATGCAAAGTCCATTTTTGTAAAAACTCTATTTTGACAGTGCCATCTTATTTTATAACAGCTCGGGCAATTCATACCCGGATTGAGGGAAATGCTCTGTCCACATTTTTCACATTTTCCACATTTTTCGCGACAGATTTCGACAAACCTTTGTTCTATTTCCTTTTTAAAATTCCTGTGTTATACTACAATCCACATGAAAGAAAACCATACAAAAAGGTATGGTAAAGTGAATAGGTAATTGCGAAACTCCCCATTTTCAAAACCTAGTTGTGCAATATAGACAATATCATAAGCAAGGTGCTTTGGAGCCGCCGGTACTTAGCGAGGTTCTTTCGAGCTTAGTACCGCTGCGAGCGACAAGCAGCGCAAGCGTGCCTGCGTTGATATGTCTATATTGTACAACGGATGTTGGCGAAAACAGAGTTTCACAAATGCTTAGGTAAAGTGAAATATGAAAGGAGGAAACAGCATTGCATACATTAAAAATTACATCTGAAAATAATGAATCCTACACAACTGTTTCCAATCTTTTCATTGATGAATACATGGCAAAGGCACAGGGGGACTATGTTAAAATCTATCTATACCTTCTACGGCTGATGCAGGCAGACCGGCAGGTTTCTGTCAGTGATATCGCCGACTTTTTCGATATTACGGAAAAGGATTTGTGCCGGGCTCTAAAATATTGGATTAAGGAAGAGATGCTCCGCCTGGTCTACGACGGAAAAATGTTGTCCGGCATCACTTTGCTGGCTATAAAACCCCATGAGCAGCCGGAAACCATTAACGACCCTTTTGCTACCATGGCGCAGTTCCAGTCTGAACAGGATGCAAAAAAACGGGCGGGCAAACGGCAGACAAGCAGACAGGCAGACACTCCGCCTGTACCTTTGGCTGTAATAACGGGAAACACAATGTCCCAGGAGCTTTCTGCGGCTGACAGGGACACGTTGTCACGGGAGCTTTCTACGGTTGACAGGGACACGTTGTCACGGGAGCTTTCTACGGTTGACAGGGACACGTTATCACGGGAGCTTACAGCGGTCAACATGAACACACTGCCGCAAAAACCGAACCTCACCGCCCAGGATTTAAAGAAGCTGGCAGACGACGAGGCCTTTTCGCAGCTTTTATATTTGCTGGAAACCTATCTGGGCAAAAATATTACTGCCTCAGAGAGCAGGAGCCTCGCCTATATTTATGATGATTTGGAATTCAACACAGACCTTTTGGAATATCTGATTGAGTTTTGTGTCATGAATAATAAGAAAAGTGTACGATACATAGAAAAGGTTGCCATTGATTGGTATCAGCAGGGCATCACGGATGTGGAAACCGCCCGTGAGGCAACCAAACAATATCTGACAAAGTACACCAGTGTACTAAAGGCGTTGGGCATTACCAGACGCAGTGCCACCAATATTGAAATTAACTATATTGATACCTGGTATAAACAGATGGGTTTTGACTCACCGATTATTTTAGAGGCATGCAAGCGGGCGCTGATTCAGAAACCCTCTTCCGCCAACTTCCCCTATGTCAACGGCATTTTGGAGAGCTGGCACAAGGCAAATGTACATACGCTGTCCGATATCAACGAGTTAGACCAGAATTTTTATAATAGCAGGAAAAAGACCGTCCGGGTCTCCGCCTCCGTCAAGGCCTCCATGCAGGACAAAAAAGCACAGTCCGCCCGGTCTGATAAAGAATTGGATGAGTTAAGCCAGCTTTTTATGGAGGATGTAAGCCATGAAATATCCTAGCGGCAAGTACGACGCCTTTATGAATGAATATGAGCAGTTAAGAAACAATAATCTTTCCCTGCTGGAGGCGCGTAAAGCCGAAATCTATGCCAGGGTTCCCGAATTAAAGCAGGTACATGAGGACCTTGCTTCCGGGGCGGTTTCCTATGCCAGAGCCAGGCTTTCCGGGAAATCCTGTGCGTTTGACAGCCTGGAGGATTATATTAAAGATTTAAAACATAAGGAAGCTGCGCTGCTTTTGGCAAACGGGTATCCTGAGGACAGCTTTGCCCCGATTTACCGCTGCCGCCATTGCAAGGATACGGGTTTTATTGACGGAACGCCCTGTGCGTGCCTGCAGCAGAAAATGATTCAGACGTTTTACATGCAGTCCAATATACAAAAAAGGCTGGAAACAGAAAACTTTGAACACCTTTCCTTTGATTATTACAATACGGAGGCGGACGGCATCCACAGGGAATCCCAGTACCGTTATATGCAGGGGGTCGTTGCCAGAGTGAAAAATTTTGCGGAAGACTTTGACGAAGCGGGAGGCAATTTGTTCTTCTACGGTCCTACCAGCCTTGGTAAAACATTTCTTGCAAACTGTGTGGCAAAAGCGCTGTTGGATCAGGGACATACCGTGCTTTATATGACATCGACAAACCTTTTTGAACAGCTTCTTCCAAATGTGGTTATGAAAAGAGACACAAGCGTCAAGAATTTGAATACCTATGATCATTTATTTGAAGCGGAGCTTTTAGTGATTGATGATTTGGGCACAGAGCTGATTACAGAATTTACGCGCTCCCAGCTCTACCAGCTTGTGAATGAAAGGCTGCTCTCCGAACGCTCCACTATTATTTCCACAAATATGGAGCTGACTAAGTTCAGGGACTGCTACGAGGAGCGCATCCTGTCCAGGATGATTGAAAATTATACTGTTATTCAGTTTTATGGTGATAATATAAGGCACAAGAAGAAAAAAATTGCATTGTCAGAGTAAGCAGTGTCAAGTGTAACATCAGAAAGTGCTACGCAATGGTCGGCTCCTAAAGAGCATTCGACATAGAAAGAGGAGGAAAATGAAATGCCAGACGAAAGTAAATTTGAGACAATTCCTGTAGGACAGCTCGGAATCATTGCCTTAAAAAGCTGTGAGGAGCTGGGCAATAAGGTGGACAACTACATTGTAAAGTGGAGGCATGAGAGAAACCACGAGCATAAATCCAATATTGTCTTCAACGGTTATGAGAGGGATACCTACCGGATTGGGCATAGCTGTCCCCGGTTCGGTTCCGGCGAGGCAAAAGGCCTTCTGACGCAGACTGTCCGGGGCTACGACCTTTATCTTTTGGTGGATGTAGGCAATTACAGCCTGACATACTCCCTGTTTGGAGAAAAGAACAGCCGAATGTCACCGGATGACCATTACCAGGATTTAAAGCGTATTATTACCGCTGCTGCGGGAAAAGCAAGAAATATTACAGTCATTATGCCATTTTTATATGAAGGCAGACAGCACAGGAGAAGCTCCAGGGAATCCTTAGACTGCGCAGTGATGCTGCAGGAGCTGGTAGGGCTTGGCGTCAACAATATTATTACATTTGATGCCCATGACCCGCGGGTACAAAACGCCATTCCTTTCAGCGGCTTTGAGAATATCCGCCCTACCTACCAGTTTATCAAGGCACTGCTCCGCTCTACGCCGGATTTGGAAATTGGCAAGGAGCACCTGATGGTTATCAGCCCGGACGAGGGCGCCATGGACAGGGCAATTTACACTGCCAGCGTATTAGGCGTGGATGTGGGCATGTTCTATAAGAGAAGGGACTACACTCGTATTGTGGACGGCCGGAATCCGATTGTCGCCCATGAGTTTTTGGGAGACTCCGTAGACGGCAAGGACGTCATCATCATTGACGATATGATTTCCTCCGGCGAGAGCATTATTGACGTTGCAAAGGAATTGAAGCGGAGAAATGCGAGAAGGGTATTTTGCATGTGTACCTTCGGCTTGTTCACCGGCGGCTTAGAGCGTTTTGACAAGTGCTATGAGGAGGGCATCATTTCCAAGGTTATCACCACAAACCTGACCTACCAACGGCCGGATTTATTATCCAGGGAATGGTATGTTTCCTCTGACATGAGCAAATATATTGCACTCTTAATTGACAATTTAAACCACGATGTATCCATCAGCTCTATTTTAGACCCAACGGAGCGCATACGCTCCCGGATTGAGGAATATAAGCAGAAGCATACAATTGAGGAGAAATAGGACAAAACAAAACTGGCGGTTTCCAAGTGCATTGCACCTGAAAGCCGCCGTTTTCTTTTCTTTTTTAATATGGAAAATTTGCCTTGCCCTTTACCGGTGTCTCCGTCCCATTTAACGAAATACCCTTATCCACCAGCACATGCCCATAGAAATCCGTCACCAGGAAGGTGTACGGCGCCTCTCCCATGCCAGATGGCGCAGTAAAGTAATTATACTCCTGCCGCTCTAACTCCACATACTTACCGCTGGACTTATCCAGATATTCCAGTTTTTTAATCGGGTATCTGCCGTTTCTCACCTGCACCTCCGCCCAGTATGGGGTACTTGTGGGCTTGAACAAATAGCTTATCGGCTCCGTGGTGGGAGACGGGATAATCTTCCAGGTAATGTCCATTCTGCCCGTCACAAGCGGTTCTATCTTTTCAAATGCCTTGCGGCTTAAGTCTATATCGCCTTTTTTGCCCTCTGGCAAGCGGTCAGTGACAAACGCCTTGATGGTGTCACCGTCCTTGTCCGTAATCTGAATATACGCCCCTGCCAGCCCGTTCATATAATCCTCATGGTTCATAGCAACCGTATAATAATTCTTCTCCAGATAGTCTAAATTGGCGGCACCGCCGGACACCCGGTCATAATATGTGCCCTCGCCGGAATGTACCTTTGTAATCGAGTACTCCCCCGCATCATACTTCTTTGTCTCCTCGCTAGGCTGTCCGGCGCTGTCTGTCTTTTTCTTCGCCTTCACGGTAATCTTGCACTTGTATTTCTTTTTGCCTGCCTTGGCGGTGATGGTCGCCTTGCCCGCTTTCTTTGCTGTCACCTTGCCCTTCTTGGTCACTGTAGCTATCTTCTTGTTGCTGCTTGTCCAAGTCACCTTTTTTGCTGTGCCCTTAAGCTTTAGCTGCACGGTCTTTCCCACCTGCAGGGTCACGCTGGTCTTATTCAGCTTCACCTTTGTCTTTGCCCCGGCAGTGCGGGAAGGCACAATACCGAACAGAGAAACGGCAAGGCATAGGGCAATTACATATGTGGCTATATTTCTATATGTTATTTTTTTCTTCATGGTGTATTCTCCTTTGCGCTCTGCCCTGCCAGATAATCCAAAAACTGCTTCGCCGTCCTGCCGGAAATGCCCCCATGGGAAAGCTCCCATTTATTCGCCTCTGCACAGAGCTCCTCGTCCGTCAGGGTAATCTCAGGATAACGCTTCGCCAGCGTAGTCACTATCTCAAAGTACTCCTTCTGAGACGGCTTGGAAAAGCTGATGGTAACGCCAAACCGGTTCACAAGCGACAGTTTTTCCTGCATGGTGTCAGAGCGGTGCATGCCGTTGTTATTTTCCATGTCGTTTCTGTCACTCCAGGTCTCCCGAATCAGGTGCCGCCTGTTGGATGTTGCATAAATCAGCACATTGTCCGGCTTCGTCTCTAAGCCGCCCTCGATGACCGCCTTTAAATACTTATATTCTATCTCAAATTCCTCAAAAGAAAGATCGTCCATATAAATGACAAAGCGGTAATTTCGGTTCTTCACATGGGAAATCACTGAGGATAAGCACTGGAACTGGTGCTTATAAATCTCAATCATCCGAAGCCCCTGGTCGTAATATTGATTGATAATCGCTTTGATACAGGTGGACTTTCCGGTGCCGCTGTCACCAAAAAGCAGCACATTATTTGCCTTTCTCCCCTTTACAAATGCTTCGGTATTGTCAATCAGCTTCTTTTTCTGAAGCTCATAGCCCACCAAATCGTCGAGCAGCACCATGTCCGTATTATTAATCGGCGTAAAGGCTACCGCCTCCGGTTCCCCGCTGATGCGGAACGCCTTATTTAATCCAAACATGCCCACGCCGTAGGCCTTATAAAATGCGGTCACAATATCAAAAATTTCATCTTCATCCGCTGCCGCCGCAATCTGACGGCTCACTGCCTGCACCTTTTCGCTGACATTTTTGTTGTAC
>CAMWOF010000126.1 GCA_947175805.1 uncultured Clostridiaceae bacterium | reverse complement strand
CAGTTTCACTGATGGCACAGCATTTTAAGTTAAAATTAAGTATGCCTCCATATACTGGAGTGGAGCCATTGACCACAGAGCAGAGGATGATTAACTCCCTTGCTGAGGAAATGGTGCGCCGGGGCATAAAGCCGGGACAGATTCCCATATCGACGCCGGAGATATCAAAAGATATTGAGCATGCACTGATTTTTGACCATGTAAGTTTTCGGTATGAGGCAAAATATGCTCAGAAAGAAGAAGTGCAATATGTCATCCAGGATGTATCTTTTACGATAGAGCCGGGAGAGTTTGTGGGGATTGCCGGGCAGACAGGCTCAGGAAAGTCCACATTGCTGCAATTGATGAACGGTCTGCTAAAGCCTGTGGCGGGCACTGTATACTACCGAGGGCGGGATATCTGGGACAAGGACTTTGACAGAAGGAAGCTTCGGCAGAGGCTGGGCTTGGTGTTTCAATACCCGGAGCATCAATTGTTCGGCGAAACGGTGTATCAGGATGTTGTATTTGGACCGTACCGCATGAATATGTCTAAAGTGGAAGCACAGAAGCATGCATTTGAGGCAATCCGGGCGCTTGGATTAGGCGAGGAGATTTACGATTTATCTCCGTTTGCCCTGTCAGGAGGACAAAAAAGGCGTGTGGCTATTGCCGGAGTACTGGCGATGGAGCCGGAGTACCTGATTTTGGACGAGCCCACTGCCGGTTTGGATTCAGCGAGCAGAAGGGAGCTTTTGGAGTTTCTGTCCGCAATCAGACGGGAGCGCAATATGGCAGTGGTTATGGTGTCCCATTCCATGGAGGAGATGGCAGAGTATACGGACCGGCTGCTGGTGATGAAGCAGGGGCGGCTTTGCCTGGAGGGTGCCACAAAAAAATGTTTTCAAGAAAATGCGCTGCTTGCGGATACCGGCTTGAGGAAGCCTGCAGCCATGCGGCTGGCGGAGGCAATGCGGACTGCCGGTATGGACATACAGGCGGATATTGTCAAACAGAGCGAGCTGTTTTCTGTATTTGGCATGCATAGTGGGACGGCATTTGCTGAAGAAAAATAAATGGGATGATATCTGGGAAGAATAAAGAGATGATAAGAGATATTACACTGGGACAATATTATGATACGGATTCTGTGATACACAGGCTGGACGCAAGGACAAAGCTTTTTGGAACCTTTATGTTTTTAATAGCGTTGTTTTTAACAAAGAATCCGATATATTATAGCATACTGATTTTTCTGTTGATTGTATATATTTACATGTCCAGAGTTCCCGTCAGTTATATGCTGCGTGGATTAAAACCTGTTTTTTTTCTGATTCTGTTTTCCATGGCATTGAATCTGTTTAAAAAAAATGGTACAGTTATTTGTGAGTGGTGGGTTTTCCGGATTACGGATTACGGAGTAGAAAATGCCCTGTTTGTGGGCGCTAGAATGGTCATGATGATTTTGGGCGCATCCGTTCTAACCTACACAACACTGCCCACAGATTTGACAGACGGATTAGAGGCACAGTTTCACTGGATGGAGCGGTTTCAGGTGCCGGTACATGACATTGCGATGATGATGTCTATTGCATTGCGTTTTATTCCAGTGCTGGTGGAGGAACTAAACCGTCTGATGAAGGCGCAGATGAGCAGAGGCGCAGAGTTTGAAGAGGGAAATCTGATTGAGCGGCTGAAGGCAATGCTTCCAGTGATTGTGCCGCTGTTTGTGGCGGCGGCAAGACGGGCGGAGGATTTGGCCATTGCAATGGAAGCGAGATGCTATCACGGAGGCGTTGGCAGAACAAAAATGTTTCCGTTGAAACGGGGCTGGAAGGATTATCTTGCCTATGTCATTATTTGGCTGATGTTTCTGGGCGGATTTGTGGTAATGATAAAAGCGTACAGCCTTTAGAGAGAAAAGTGTAAAGCAGCATTAGAAAAGTAAAACAGGTTATGAAAAGAATTAAATTGATTATAAGTTATGATGGGACAAATTACTGCGGCTGGCAGATTCAAAATAACGGCATTACCGTGGAGCAGGTGATAAATGAAAAGCTGTCTGAGCTTCTCGGAGAAAAAATTTTAGTTATCGGCGCCAGCAGAACAGATTCCGGGGTGCATGCGCTGGGAAATGTGGCGGTATTCGACACGGAAACGAGGATTCCGCCGGAGAAGATATCCTTTGCGTTGAACCAGAGGCTGCCGGAGGATATCAGGATTCAGGATTCCTGTGAGGTGGCACCAGATTTTCACCCCAGGTACTGTGATACAAGAAAGACATATGAATACAGAATTTTAAACCGAACCTTTGAAGACCCTACAACAAGGCTGTACACACATTTTTGTTATTTTAAGCTGAATGTGGACGCCATGAAAAAGGCGGCCCAATATCTGGTGGGAGAGCATGATTTTGTCAGCTTTTGCTCTGCAAGAGGGCAGGCCTTGACTACTGTGCGCACGCTCTACAGCCTGGATGTGGACAAACAGGGAGATATTATTACTATTCGGGTCAACGGCAATGGTTTTTTATATAATATGGTGCGTATTATTGTAGGTACGCTGCTCAAGGTGGGAATGGGCGTATATCCGCCGGAGCATGTAAAGGAGATTCTCGAAGCACGAGACAGAAGCAAGGCGGGACCGAAGGTTCCGGCAAAGGGACTGACTTTGGTGGAGATTGAGTATACATGATGGAAAGCAAAGTATCCCACATAGGAAGGAGAATGAGGAATGAAAAGAATGGCAGTGATTTTAAGTCTGGCTATGCTGCTCTCTTTATTTGGAGGCGTGCAGGCAGATCCTGTTCGGGTAGAGGCGGAAGGACTGCCCGGCAGCATAGATTTGGAGGACGATGCTACTGAGGAAATGGCAGCCGTGGAGAGCATAACCCTGTCTGTGGAAAAGGACGAGCTCTTTGTAGGAGAGTCCATAAAGGTAAAGGCGAAGATAACGCCTGCGGATGCAGATACCGCACTGACCTATACCAGCTCGGATGAAAGTGTGGCGGTCGTAGACAAGAACGGACAAGTAAAGGCTTTGTCTGCGGGGACGGTTACAATTACCGCAACTGCCGCAAACGGAGTGAAGGATACGCTTGTATTGAAGATAAAGAAAGCGGCTCCCAAGAGAGAGCTTCAGCAAATCTATGCAAAGGAGAACAAAATATTTCTATTGCTGGGAGACCCGGAAACAGCCCTTGTTATCATGGGGCGCTATAGGGTGACGGATCCGGTCACGAGTGAAGTAACACAGGAGGACGAGGTGATTGCCGAAGGTCTTGCTTACTCGGTGTCTCAGGCGGGAACTTATATAGAGATAGATAAAAATGGGCTGGTGACGGCTAAAGCTGTGGGCACGGCAAGCATCCTGGTCACATATCAGGAAAAGGGACAGGACTATACGGCCGCCTGTGAAATTGAGGTCATGAACCCGATTGAGGCATTAGAATTTGCAGAACCGTCCGTAGATTTGGTAAATGGTGAATCCATGACGATTAAGGCGCTTTACCGATATCATGATGGTACGAAGCAGACAGCAGTGGATGTTACTTATACGTCTTCGGATGCAAAGACGGTCAAGGTCGCAAAGACAACCGGTAAGATTACCGCTTTGAAGGCAACAGCAACGCCTGTCACTATTACGGCAGCAACAAACGATGGGAGATACACCGCATCTTACTGTGTCAATGTTCCTGAGGTTCCAATCACCGAAATCAAATTAAATGCATCCTCTGTCAAGGACTTGACGATTGGGGATGAATTCCAGTTAGAGGCAACGGTGAAACCGGCAAATGCTACCAACAAGAAGCTGACTTATACTGTAGAGGGAGTAGTGCCGTTAAATGAGAATGTTTCCGATACGGTTATCTCTGTGGGTAAGACCTCAGGACTTGTAAAGATTAAGGGGCTGGGCGAGGCAACTGTTGTGGCAAAATCTGCAGACGGTCTGGTGGAAGCGGAGTGTACCTTTAAGGTATACCAAAATTACTTTGATGTAACGAAGCTTGGCGCCAATGGCGATGATGCGAAGGGAGACGGCACGGCAATAAAAAATGCGCTGAAATGGGCATGCGCAGTGGATGAACAGATTACAGTTTATATTCCGGCAGGCACCTATTATATCGGAACCAGGATGTATATCTATTCCAATACCAAGCTCGTATTGGATGATAAGGCGGTATTGGTGCGGATGTCCAGTGCAGCCTCCTGCCCGATGCTGCAAAGCGCCTGTGAGAAGACACTGCTACAGGGTAAGACAACCTCTACGGTGAAGGGGTATGGGCAATGTGAAAATGTAGAAATTACCGGCGGCGTGTGGAATGGAAATGCCAGCGGCAAGGATTATACAAATAATATTTACATCGGTCATGCAAGAAATATATATATTCATGATACTGCAATAAAAAATAACAGCGGCGCACATTTACTTGAGCTTGCCGGCGTCAAAGATGCGGTTGTGGAAAATGTGGCGCTGGACGGATATAAGATTTGTACCAGAAAAGGGTATGGTTTGTCTTATCAGACAGTAAAAGAGGCTATTCAATTGGACTACTGCTCTGAGCCGTCTACACCAGCTATGAAGCCTTATGATTTCACAGCTTGCGATACGATTACAATTCGCAATTGCAGTATTTCCAATTACATGTGTGGAATTGGTGCCCACGGATATCGTTCCGGTGTATATTTAAAGAATATAAAAATAGAAAACAATACATTTAAGAATATTACGAATTGTTGTATTGACCTTCGGAATTTCAAAAATGTGACCGTAAAAAGCAATACGGCAGCCGGATATCACACATTTTTATACGGCTATAATTCCACTGGCAAAATTGAGAAGAATAAGCTGACGAATAAATCTTTTCAGCCGTATACAAAGAGCTACAGAATGTACTCTAACGGCATTTACCTGTCAACAAAGAGCGATTTTAAGATTTTGAATAACACGATTCAAAACTGCGGCAACAACGGGATTTCCATTGCCTCCAAGAGTAAGGCGACCATTAAAAACAATAAGATAAAAAACAACAGCCAGTATGGGATTAAGGTTGTCGGGGCTACCGCTACCATAAAGGGAAATACCGTGTCAGGAAATGGAAATTCCAGACAGTATTATGCAGATGCAGATGCATCCATAAGCTCCGATGACATCCGCGGATATTATGTGAAATTGAATGCAGAGTACAAATATACAGGAAAGGCGATTAAGCCGAGCATTAAGGTAGCAAACCTGAAGAAAGGCAAGTCTTACACCGTAACCTACAAGAAAAATAAAAAGCTGGGAACTGCACAGGTGATTATTAAGGGGAAAGGCACGAAGAAGGGCAAACTGGTACTGACTTTCAAAATTGTAAAAAAACTGAGTAAATAGATTCCATAAGGAAGACAGGCTGCAATGCCAAAAATGCAAGAATTCCTTAGAATTCTTGCATTTTTTCGTTGACACGCAAAAAGGAATGTAATATAATATAAAACTGTGACAGCGCAAAAATGTGCTCTAGCCAAAGCCCCGGTACGAGCATATTATTATAAATTTAATTAGATTATCCAAGGAGGAACCATCATGAAGAGTTTTATGGCAAGCCCATCGACAATTAACAGAGAATGGTATGTAGTTGATGCCACAGGACATACATTAGGACGTTTAGCATCAGAGGTTGCAAGTGTGTTAAGAGGAAAGAACAAGCCTACTTACACCCCGCATATTGATACAGGCGATTACGTGGTTATCGTGAACGCTGATAAGATTAAGGTAACAGGCAAGAAGTTAGATCAAAAGATTTATTATCGTCATTCAGATTACGTAGGCGGCATGAAGGAGACAACCCTGCGTGAAAAGATGGCAAAGAAGCCGGAGGAGGTTATTTATTTAGCAGTGAAGGGTATGCTTCCAAAGGGACCTTTAGGAAGGTCAATGATTAAGAAGCTTCATGTTTACGCTGGTCCGGAGCACAAGCAGCAGGCTCAGCAGCCGAAGACTTTAGAGATTAAGTATTAATTTAGAAGGAGGACAGTAACATGGCTAAGACGAATAAGTATTACGGAACCGGCAGAAGAAAAAGCAGCATTGCAAGAGTATATTTAGTACCTGGCACAGGCAAGGTTACTATTAATAAAAAGGATATGAACGAATATTTTGGACTGGAGACACTGAAGTTAATTGTGAACCAGCCATTTGCAGCTACCGGCACGGAGGGTAAGTATGATGTGCTGGTTAATGTTAAGGGAGGCGGCTTCACAGGACAGGCTGGTGCAATCAGACATGGCATTGCCAGGGCGCTGCTTCAGGTGGATGCAGACAACAGACCAATTCTCAAGAAGGCAGGTTATCTCACAAGAGACCCTCGTATGAAGGAGAGAAAGAAGTACGGTTTGAAGGCTGCGAGACGTGCACCACAGTTCTCAAAGAGATAATTTTAAAACAAATAAGAGCTTTTATGAAACCCTTGAAAGTCTGGTATTTTCAAGGGTTTTCTTTACGCCTCTATTTTTTTGACATTGTGGTAAAAGGTGCATCGTGACCTTGCAAGAATATTAAGAAAGGAGGCGTTGAGATGATGAATTTTTTGAAAAAGAGTTGAAATATTTACATAGATACGACATAATTATCATGGTATAAGATATTATGAGCACAGTGGACTGCTAATGAAATTTGGCATGGGAGAAAAATAAATGACCAATAAGAAATTGTTTAAAATAGTAATTGAAGAAACTGTTTCAGATGAGTTTGAAGTATATGCGGATGATTTAGATGATGCTGTTCAGATAGCTAAAAGTAATTACAGTAAAGGAAAATTTGTCTTATCACCTGGGAATATTAGTGACAAAAAACTAGCAGTTATTGATATGGATAATAATTCGGAATATGAA
>CAMWOF010000125.1 GCA_947175805.1 uncultured Clostridiaceae bacterium | reverse complement strand
TGCTTCCGTGATGAGGACGCCAGGGCAGACCGTTCACCGGGAGAGTTTTACCAGTTAGATTTTGAGATGAGCTTCGCTACGCAGGAGGATGTCTTCCGGGTTGGGGAGGATGTGCTCTCTGCCACATTTGAGAAATTTGCGCCGGATGGGGCAGCCGTGACGAAGGCGCCATATCCGATTTACAGCTATAAGCAGGCGATGCTGGAGTTCGGAACGGATAAGCCGGATTTAAGAAATCCGCTTCGTATTATTGATTTGTCGGAGTTTTTCAGCCGCTGTACCTTCAAACCATTTATCGGCAAGACTGTGCGTGCAATCAATGTGCATGCAAAGCTGTCAAAGGGACAGCATGAAAAAATGCTCAAGTTTGCTACTTCCATCGGCATGGGCGGCTTAGGTTATTTAGAGGTGTTGGACGATATGACCTACAAGGGGCCGATTGATAAGTTTATCCCGGAGGACATGAAGACAGAGATTCAGACTTTGGCAGGCTTACAGGCGGGAGATACGATTTTCTTTATCGCCGATGTGGAGGTGCGGGCAGCCCTTTATGCAGGACAGATTCGTACAGAGCTTGGAAACCGGCTGGATTTGCTGGAGAAGAATGCATACCGGTTCTGCTATATTAATGATTTTCCGATGTATGAATATGATGCAGAGCAGAAGAAAATCATATTTACCCATAATCCGTTTTCTATGCCTCAGGGAGGGCTTGACGCACTGAATGGGGAGGACCCGTTAAATATTCTGGCATACCAGTATGATATTGTATGTAACGGCGTGGAGTTATCCTCCGGCGCAGTGCGGAACCATGATATGGATATTATGGTAAAGGCCTTTGAGATTGCCGGATATACGGAGGAGGATTTAAAGGAGAAGTTTGGTGCTCTGTACAGTGCGTTTCAGTTCGGTGCACCGCCGCATGCCGGTATGGCGCCGGGTGTTGACCGCATGATTATGCTTCTCAGAAATGAGGAAAATATCCGTGAGGTTATCCCATTCCCTATGAATGGAAATGCCCAGGATTTGATGTGCCATGCACCGGGTGAGGTTACGGAGCAGCAGCTTAGAGAGGTGCATATTAAGGTGCGGCAGTAAATTGATTCGCACGAAGGAGCCGACATCAGAAATTGCTGCGCAATAGTCGGCTCCTAAGGAGCATCCGACATTTGGAGGGATGAGGACAAAATGAAACCGTGGGAAAAAAATATCCGCAGGGTGACGCCCTATACACCGGGGGAACAGCCGAAGGATAAAAATATTATCAAACTGAATACCAATGAGAATCCCTATGAGCCGTCGCCGAAGGTGGCGGAAAAATACAGGGAGATTCAGGATTTGCGATTGTATCCTGACCCAAAGGTGGAGGAATTAATTCATGCGCTGGCAGTTTATCACGGGCTGGAGGATAACCAGGTATTTGTGGGCGTTGGCTCGGATGACGTGATTGCCATGAGCTTTCTTACTTTTTTTAATGGGGAGCTTCCGGTATGCTTTCCCGATATCAGTTATTCCTTTTATGATGTATGGGCGGATTTATACAAGATTCCATATACTGTAAAGCCTTTGGATGAAGACTTTAGGATACGGGTAAAGGATTATGAGGAGAAAAACGGCGGTGTTATTTTCCCGAATCCCAATGCGCCTACGGGTATCTGTGAGAATTTAGAATTTGTCCGTCAGATGCTTGCAGAGAATCAGGACGTGGTGGTAATTGTGGATGAGGCTTATATTGATTTTGGTGGGGAGAGTGCGCTTTCACTGCTGGATGAATATGAAAATCTTCTGGTTATCCGTACATTTTCCAAATCCCGTTCTTTAGCGGGGCTAAGAATCGGCTATGCCATGGGAAACTCTGCGCTGATTCATGCATTAAATGCGGTCAAGCACTCCTATAATTCTTATACTATGAGCCGTCCGGCGATTTTGCTGGGTGTGGCTTCCGTGGAGGACGATGCTTATTTTAAAGAGACAAACAGAAAGATAATTGAAACCAGGGAGTGGTTTTCAAAGGAGCTTGACAGGCTTGGCTTTACCTATCCGAAATCCGGTGCCAATTTTGTGTTTGCCACTCACAAATATCTGCCCGCGAAGGAGATTTTTGAGAAAGCGAAAGCAGCGGGAATTTATGTCCGCTACTTTGATAAGCCAAGAATTGATAATTATCTGAGAATTACTATCGGCACAAAAGAGCAGATGGAGAAGCTGGTAAAATTTTTGGAGACGCTTTGCACTTCTGTAGACGGGAGTGTTATGTAAACTAATGTGATATTTGACGGATTTTAAGGATATCTGATACTTGAAAAGTATCGGGTATCCTTTTATGCTATTAATTGTCCGATTAGAAAATACAATTTCACAGTAAAGTCCGTGATTGCACCAATCAGTCAGGTTAAGCTGATGTCATTATAGTGGCAGCAGCATTGCAGGACTGACACACATTACATTTATTGGAGGTGCATTATGGAGTATCAAGAATTCATAGCGTATGTCAGGCAGCATATTCTCGAGTATATGGAGAATCCGGTGGACACTGTGGCCGAGGTTCATCAAGTGGTGAAAAATAACGGTGTTGTTCTGGATGGTCTCAGCATCCGGCGCAAGGATGCGCGCCTTTCGCCGAATATTTACCTGAATTCGTTTTATGAGGCCTATGAGGAGGGCAGGGATATAGAGGATATTTTGTCTGGCATTGCAGAGCAGTATATGTCCCTGAACATGGATTTGGACGTAGCCCCGGAGGATATTTATGATTTTGAGAAGGTGAAGGAACACCTGATTGTCAGGCTGGTAAGCTTTCAGGCAAATGAAAAACAACTGGAGGAATGTCCCTGGATTCCTTTTGAGGATCTGGCCATTACTTTTCGTTGGCTGGTCAGCATGGATGAGGCGGGAATTGCTACAGTACTGATAACAAAGAAGGAGCTGGGGCAGTGGGATATCACGTTGGAGACGCTCTATGATTTAGCGCTTGCGAACACAAAACGGTTATTCCCTGCAGTGATCCATCCGTTAGGCACGATGCTTGCGGGATACCTGAAGGATATTGTGGAGAGTATGGAGAAAACGGACAGGTTTGCCATGAATGTGAAAGACGATATCGTGGAATATATTGCAGGAGAAAAGTACAGGCCGCCGCTCTATGTGCTCACGAATGAGCAGGGTATTAACGGCGCCACCTGTATGCTGTACGGCGATGCCATTGACGCTTTTGCGGATTCTATCCGGCATGATTTGTATATTTTACCGTCCAGTGTCCATGAGGTACTGCTGTTGCCGGATACGGAGGAGATGTCAAAGGAGGAACTGTTAGAAATGGTGCATGAAGCCAATGATACGGTGGTATTTGACTGTGATATCCTGTCAGATGCAATTTACTACTACAGCAGAAATGAAAAATCTGTCAAAAAGATATGATTTTATGTGTGGGGTATATTGTGCAGAATACAATACGATATTTTGAGTATTTTAATATTTCAAAAATTTGAATATTTTGATATTTCAAGAATTTACCTTGACGGTGGGTAAATAATATGTTACATTTAGGGCAATGTTAAAAATGGTCTGTTCCCATAGTGGGTTTGGACAAATTAATAGCATTAGTATTTTAAGTTGGAGGAATCATTTATGAACAAGGGTACTGTAAAGTGGTTTAATAACCAGAAGGGTTATGGTTTCATTTCTGATGAGAACGGCAACGATGTTTTCGTTCATTATTCAGGACTTAACATGGATGGTTATAAGTCATTGGAAGAGGGTCAGGCAGTTGAGTTTGAGATTACTGACAGCCCGAAGGGACCACAGGCTACCAATGTAACTAGGCTCTAATTTAAGACCGGGTTATAAGGTATTCTAAGTAAGTAGTTTTCAGTGTACCTTTTCATTTTTTATGTAATATATAATATATAGAATTAGAATTGGTTATATTGTAAGATTGACTTAGAAGGGGAGCTGCACGCGGATTTGTGTGCTGGCTCTCCTTTTTCCTATTTGGCATCGCATATATTAACCCGCTTTAGGTTGACAAAAGAAAGTCAATGCGAATATAATGATAAACAGGAATGATAATGACCATATCAGTATGGGTACTTGCGGTGACAGACACGAAGGAGGGAAAGATATGGATAGTTTTGTTTCAAGGAAGTTTCGTATTATTGCGTCAGCCATAGAGATTATCAGTGAATCAGGTATAGATGCACTTACGACAAGGACGTTGGCAATGAAAGAAAATATGTCCGAATCTTTGTTGTACAAATATTTTGGTGGGATTGATGAGGTTTTAGTAGCGGTAGTAGACCAGTTTGTGCAGTTTGATGAAAATATCAGGGCCACGGTGATGTCCAGAAAGGCAAGCAATATAGAACGACTGCGGGAATATCTGGATACCTATGTGACATATTACGGGAATTACCCGGAGATTACGGCTTTGGTGCTGGATTATGAGACACTATTACATAATTACGATGTCAGGGAGAAGATAGCCGGTACGATAGCAATTAAGATTAATACAGTGGAGCAGCTGGCGGCGGCTGCCATAGAAGCGGGAGAGATTCGTGATTTGTATACTCCAAAAGAGCTGCAGACGCTTATATGGGGAGCGGTGAACTCCATTTTGTTAATCCGCAGGGTAGATTATCATGAGGATGGCTTTAAAGAGCAGTGTATGCAGCTTTTTGATAAATTAATAGACAGCATTAAGCTTTAAGGGATGCGCATATAATATGATGCAATGATAATAAGGGGGTTCTATCTATGAAAATTTTAATTGCAGAGGATGATTTGGCAAACATCAAATTTTTGTCCAAGCTGCTGGGGAGGCACGGAGACGTTACTGTGGCGGAGGATGGCATTAAGGCGGTGGACATTTTTGTTTCCGCATTGAATGACGGGGTGCCCTATGATTTGGTCTGTATGGACATTATGATGCCAAAGCTCGATGGCTACAAGGCATTGCAAAATATCAGGGATGCCGAATTGAAGGCAGGCCTTCGGAAGTATGAACGCAGCAAGGTTATCATGACGAGCGCGCTGGATGAGGCGGCAGCATCCGAAAAGGTGTGTCAGGATTATGACGCTTATATGTGTAAGCCTATTGATATTCATGATTTCGAGCGTATAATTAGAAATATCGGGCTGTTATAAAGAAATATGGCATGGATAAAGACTGCCATGCCTTTAAGAGATGGGATATTATGGATTTGTTTGACTATATGAGACAACAGAATATGGAGACGGAGTCTCCCTTAGCAAAGCGGTTACGGCCAACTACCTTAGACGAGGTGGTTGGTCAAAGTCATATTATCGGCAAAGACAAGCTGCTATACCGGGCGATTCAGGCGGATAAGTTAAGCTCCGTTATCTTTTACGGACCGCCGGGAACTGGAAAGACAACACTTGCTATGGTCATTGCCAATACCACCAGCAGGGAGTTCAAGCAGTTAAACGCTACCACTGCGGGCAAGAAGGATATGGAGGAAGTTGTAAAGGAGGCAAAGGAGCTTAACGGCATGTACCAAAAAAAGACAATCCTCTTTATCGATGAGATTCACCGGTTTAATAAGGCGCAGCAGGATTACCTGCTTCCCTTTGTTGAGGACGGCACGATTACCCTGATCGGCGCAACTACGGAGAACCCTTATTTTGAGGTGAATGGGGCGTTGATTTCCCGCTCCCATATCTTTCAGTTAGAGGCGCTGAAAAAAGAAGATATTATGGTACTTTTGAAGCGGGCAGTGTATGACACGGAGAAGGGGATGGGCGCTTATGGGGCCAGCATTACCGATGAGGCATTAGATTTCTTGGCGGATATGGCGGAGGGTGATGCGAGAAACGCCCTAAATGCCATAGAGCTCGGTATTTTAACCACAGAGCCGGATGCTTCGGGGGCACTTGTGATAGATTTGCATGTGGCGCAGGAGTGTATTCAGCGCAGGGCGGTAAAATACGATAAGTCAGGAGATAACCATTATGACACGATTTCCGCCTTTATAAAGAGCATGCGTGGCTCTGACCCGGATGCAGCGGTATATTACCTTGCAAGGATGCTGAATGCAGGGGAGAGCGTGACATTTGTTGCAAGGAGAATCATGATTTGCGCATCGGAGGATGTGGGAAATGCAGACCCTCAGGCAATCCAGGTGGCGGTTGCCTGCGCCCAGGCGGTGGAGCGCATCGGTATGCCGGAGGCACAGATTATATTGGCGCATGCCGCCATTTATGTGGCCAGCGCTCCGAAGAGCAACTCCATTGTAAATGCCATTACAGACGCCATGAGCGCCGTGCAGCAGGAGCCCCACGACCCGGTTCCGGTACATTTACGGGACGCCCATTACGGTGGCGCAAGAAAACTGGGGCATGTGGGCTATCAGTATGCCCATGATTTTCCAAACCATTATGTCAGGCAGCAGTATTTGCCAGATAATATGGTGGGCAGGCAGTTTTATGTGGCCTCAGATAATGGTTATGAAGGCAGTATAAAGGCTTATTTTGATAAAATAAAAGGACACGAAGCCTAAAGAGCGGATTGGCCGCTTAAGACGGATTTTTGTATGTAATCCGTCAGTTACAAAAGGATAGGGCAGACCAAAGGAGAAAAATATGCGCAGATTTAAGTCAATCATGGCAATCTTGGCAGTGATTTGCATATTTGCGGCGGTGATAGCGTTCTTTGTCAGTGCGGTAACGGGAAACAGGTATTTTATGGGATACCTCTATGTGGCATGGCTGATACCGGTGCTTTTGTGGATTTTTGCCCGTATTGCGGACATATTGGAAAAGTACGGGCCGGCGGCAAGGGACAGTTATGAGGTTGTGAGGATAGAGGAACCGGATTTTGGCTGCGAGGGAAGACCGGAAGGAGAGCCGGTGCTATGCAAGGTGGTGC
>CAMWOF010000124.1 GCA_947175805.1 uncultured Clostridiaceae bacterium | reverse complement strand
ATATTGCATAATGCAATATTGTAAAAATAACACGAAAGGGGGTAAACGGATATGAGCAGTAATGAAACAGAAACAAAAACGGATTATCAAATGAAATGGGGGATATTATGGCAGAGGTTAAAATTGGAATGACGATAGAGGAAGCGTCCGAATATACAGGCATTGGCAGGAACACCATGAGGAAACTGGTGGAATGGGAGAAAATCCCGGTGCTGCGAATCGGACGGAAAGCAATCATACGCAGGGACGTGCTGGAGAGGTTCATGGCAATGAATGAAGGGAAAGACCTGCGGAACCGTCCGGAAGTGAAAACTGTCCGGACATGATAAGAGGCAGCCATAACGGCTGCCCCCATTGGCAATCAGACCGAAGTCCTGATATACCTACACGCAAGATAAGTGTATCACAGACTCCGGTCTTTATCAATGGGGAACAGATTTTCGACTGGGAATAACAAGGGAATAAATGGGAAAAATGCCTGCACCCATGCTTGCACTCTGCCTGCACCAGATTTTGGGGAAACAGGCGGGTGCTTGCACCTGTGCCTGCACTTTTGGGAATTATGCTGTCACCTATGCCTGCACTTGTAGACATTATGCTTGCACCATGCTGTCACTTCTGCTTATCCGCAGTATTTTATTCTGACGGATATGCAAGTGCAGGCAGTGTTCTTCGGTGAGTAAAAAACATGGCTATTGGTACAGATACAGTCATGACAAATATTCGCCCACGGCAGGTCTACGCTCCGCTTCGGTCGGTGCATAACAGACATCCACCGGATGTCTGTTATGCACCCTCGGAGAGCCCCCGCGTTTTTGGCTTGACAAAAACGCTAGGGGGTTATCATTATCGGCAGAGCCGAAATGATAACCACACCCCGCCACGTTTCCATCAGCCGAAAATAAAATCTGAAACGTGAAACGATTGGTAAGGAAAACAGCCGGAAAGAAAATGACAGATAAGAGAATTTTTCCCTCCGGCAGAAAGGAGAATGTGATGGATGACGTATCATACAGTGCCCATATCAGTAATGGGAAAAGTGCCATCAACAGCAAAGGTAAGCTGTCCGGTGTGGCAAAACACAATCTACGGAAATACCGTTCTAAGGAATACGACAGGGAGAACATCGTTTTGCTCTTTGGCAGTACAAATCTCCTGCGGGATGTGAAAACAGTCTATCAGGACACTTTTTCAGAGGCACTACAGCAGTATAACCAAAAGCAGACAAGGGCAGACCGACGGATTGAGGATTATTTTGAGCATGTATCTGACAAAAACCAAGACATGGCAGTAGAGATTATCTTCCAGTGCGGGGATAAAGACTTTTGGGAAAACATCTTTATAGAGACCGATAACGAAAAAGAGAACAAAGAAAACATCTGCAAGGTATATGATACCCTGCTGGAACAGTTACAGCAGGAAATGCCGGATTTTAAGGTTGCAAATGCGGTGGTTCATTTTGATGAGGCAAGCCCGCACATGCATGTGGTGGGTGTCCCCATAGGCAGAGGGTTTAAGCGTGGGCTGGAAACAAAGGTTTCCAAACGCTCTGTTTTCACCCCCAAGACACTGGAGAACATCTTGCAGAACCATTTAAGGGAAACAGCCAGTATGCAGATGCTGATCCATTACGGTGTGTTTGTGAAGGACAAGCAGAAAGGGAAAAACCATGACCTGACTGTTGCAGAATATAAGGTACAGCAGGAAACAAAACGTCTGGAAATGGTAACAGAGAACCTTGACGAAAAGCAGGATATGCTTTATGACACCAGCCTCCGTCTGGAACAGACAGAAAAAGAGGTTTCAGAGGCGGAAAGGCATTTGTCCGGCACGCAAATGGAGATTGCCGGGGCAGAAAAAGATTTGATACAGATAAAAACGGAAAGCAGGGAAATGAAACAGAAACTCATGACAGAGCAGGAAGAAATAAAGCAGGAAAATCTGTTGTTAAAACTGGATACACTTACCCTCCATTCCGATAAAGAACATCTTTTATGCGATGTTCGGAAAGCAGAGAATGAAAAGGAGCAAATACAGGCAAGAAAAGACGGACTTTTAGAGGATATCGGGGTGCTGGATAAAGAATTTGAAAAGCGTCTGGATTTCATCAATGTGCTGGATAAATTCAAAGCCCTATTTTATAAACTGTTTTCCATGATACCAGTGGTAAAGGAGTTTGTAAGGCTTGTGGAAGAAAAAAGGGATATACGGGCAGCCTCCCCTTACGGCTATACCCCTCTCGGCAGGCTGTTAAAAGAGTACCGTACCCCTCTCCCCCGTTATGACAGGCTTGTCATTTTCCCGGAGATTGCCTCGTGGCAGACATCAAAAGGGGAAGTAGTCCCGGTATATGAGAATTATAATGGGCGGGGAACGGATTACCAACTGGCGGGATTCTGGAATGTGCAGACGGAACAGGGGATAAAAGTTTCTGAAATAAGGGGCGAGATTGCACCAGAGAACCGGATATGCACACTGGAACAGGCAGAGGTGTATATGAAGGCGGTGGAAAGTTTCATGGAAGAATTGAAACCAATAGAAAGTGTAAAGTATAACCGTCCTATGTATCGAACGCAGAATGCAGAATATGAAAGAGGCAGATAGACAGATGGCTATATCAGTAATGATTATTGCCGATAATATAAGTGAAATAAAGTTCGTGGCGTATCACAGCAAAAACGCTCCGCATTATGTCACTGTCCTTATTTGAAGAAAATGTGGAATTATATCGAATAGCATGGTATACTGTTTGTGTAGCTTGGAGCGACAAATCGAAATTGTGGAGGGATATATGAAAATGATTATTGAGGGTAATAAAAAAGAATTAGAGGCAATGGAACAATTCCATAAGGGAAATAGACAGGAGGGGTTGCGGTTACAAGAAGAATTTGCGTCTGTTTTCAGAGAGGAATACAAAGATAAAGACCATTGCTCATGTAAAAAAGCCTGTCGCTATCATGGTAATTGTAAAGAGTGTGTAGCTATTCATAGGGCGCATCAGGAGCATGTTCCAAATTGTATGAGACCTATTATCAATGCGAAAATAAAGCTCTTGTCTGAATTGACAGAGCATACGATTGCAAATGAAATTGAAGCCCCAAATGAGATATTAAGAAAAGAGTGTCAGTAATTAGGAACTGAAAAATTCCGGTTTGGACAAAAGGTAAATATTAGTGACATCACTAAAATACAAGAATTGTGATGTTATCTATACAAAATTCATGTTTAGTGAGAATTTGAATAGAGCAGAATGAATCGAGATTGGCGGAGGAAAAATATGACCACACCCGAGTTGGAAACAGATAGACTGATTTTAAGAAAAATTCATTTAAAGGATACTAATGAAATTTTTCATTGTTGGATGCAGGATGAAAATGTATCAAAATATATGTATTGGAAAGCAAGCAGTGATATAAGTGATACAAAAGAGTTTGTTGAATTTGAGCTTGGCAATATAGAAAATGATAAATGGAATAGATGGATTATTATTTTAAAAGAAACATCGGAAATCATAGGAACTTGCCTTATCTACTTTAATGAAGAAGAAAACAGTTGGGATATTTCCTATAATCTTGGGAGAAGATTCTGGGGAAAGGGATATACGTTGGAAGCTATGAATAAAGTGATGTGTTATGCAAAAGAGACTTTAAAAATGAATGAGTGCATTGCTATTCATGCAATAGAAAATCCTGCTTCTGGACGCATTATTCAGAAACTTGGATTTCATTATGAAAAAGATGTACCTTATGAGTGCAATGGTGGGGATATAGTTACGACAGGAAGATTTTATAGATATTCGGAAAGATAACTTCCTGTTTGTTTTTCCATTTATATTATCATTTTGGTCTTATCAGGATTATTATTTTATAAGCGAATAACCAATAACGAAAAATGCTTAAAATCATATTTTAAAGATTCTAAGCATTTTTCGTTTTATTAAAGATCAAGACTGTCCTCTGCATCTATGAATATCTGCATTTCATTGTTGAGATAAAGTCTTGCATATTCAAGCGGATCGTCTATTGCCAACGCATTCAATACATGGTCTGTCCATGGGGTGGTTTTCAATCCTTCCTCTGCCTTATTACAATCAATTCGTAATATGTAGCCATCAAATGTAGTAATATCAATACTGTTTTGGTACATATTGTAACTTGCAGAAATAAAATTCATATCATCAACTCCTTGTGTCCTAAAATTTAAGCATATCTTTCAGTTCGATTACCTTCTCATTACTTGTTACTTAATATTATAGTTTTTTCTTTCCCTCATTTTTTCCCTTATCAGCACTTGTAATCATAGGGGGAAGGATATAAAATGATGTAATGAACAAAATAAAGTTAACTTGCTTAAATTTAGAGTTTTCAAGGGTTGACGGCGTTTTTTATGATAGTTTATAACAATTATTAAATATCCTCAAATGGAAGGATTAACAATTTGAATTTAAAGGCATTGAACTCGGATTTATGGAACCGATAGATGTTACCACATTATTTGGTAATCTTCTGGAAAATGCCATGGCAGCCTGCAGCAAATGTACAAATGAGCGATATATTCTGCTGGAAATAGAAAATCAGTATGACATGCTGGCTATCCGTGTTAAAAACACGGTTGAACATGAGGTGCATCTAATAGACGGAAAGCCTGTACACCCTGGACGATATTCCACAGGAATCGGAACATTAAATATCATACACTGTGTAGAAAAATACGGTGGAAGCATTCTATATAAAAATGATCAGGGAAGCTTTATCTGTGATATTCTTCTTAATAAATGATATCTGATAGGACTTATCAATATTGATTAGGCTCCGACAAAAATATCTTTCAAGGAAGAAAACTGTAACTCAGGGAATTCTTATTGTAGCTTAAAAATACAAATGCTATATTATGAACAGCGCTTTGGAATGCCAAGATAATTTGGAGGTTTTACTATGGATAAAGTATCGCAGGAACAATTAGGTGCACCATTGACACAGGCATACCCGGATAAAACAAAAATTATTTTGCATACGGTCTGCCGAACGGCGATTGCTATTTTTCTAGACTTTGCCTGTCCCGGAGGTATCCAGGGTATAGGAAGAATGTTTGCTGATATAAAGGGGATTGTCATATTGCTTATCCTATGGGCAATTTCTTTGGCAATCGGACTGTTCCCGCTGATACATTTAAAGGATTCTTTGGTGTTTTATGAAAATGGAATCTGCTATAATGGCATGAACTATCTCCATTCACACCTTGGCTCCATCAGGTTTCGGGATTTTCAATCAGGATTTATAATTCATAATATGATGGATACGGATTTGCGGACATTTGATGTTACTTTCATAAAACGTCCAAAATATTATTATAACCATGCTTATTTGAATCAGGCAGCCCCCCAGAGCAGCCAGACACATTTTTAATACAGGAGGATAAAAAGAATCTATGGAAACAAAGTATATTATTTATGGCATAATAGTTTTAGTTGTCTTATTCGTGATTGTATATATCAAGGCATGTATCGATGAGAAAAAAGGGATAGACAGTGAAGAGAAAAAACAAATCAATGATATTATTCAAAAGACTGTTCCTGATGCCGAAAGTTTCACACCGGCATATGCGCACTGGAAGATAACGAATTATACCGGCGGAGGACGAACAAGCATTAATACCACCACCCGCTATTGGTACTATGCCATTGCATTTAAAACAAGCATGCTTTATGTCATCCCTCTTTCTTTTGATGGCGGTGATATCAGCTATGGCGAACCCATGTGTCTGACGAAGGAAAATGTAGGTATTGTAGATTCAGACTCATACGCATGGGCAACCTTTTACGATTTGGAGAAAAAGGAAATATTGACGCTTACTGTCTCTCCAAGCAATCTCAAGGGTGATAAATATGAGCCCGTGAATATACAGCAAAAGGAAGCAGCTGAAGCATTTGGTGTATTTATAAAAGAGTTTATGGCGGAGGTAAATGCATACCACAATGTACCGGTCAAAGAAAAAAATGGCAGGCCTATAGGCAAGTCTATAAATATAAAAAAATAACGATAAACAAAAAGGGGGCATATCATAATGCCCCCTTCATAACTCCTATATTAACTTTAATAGCATACTCTGCTACATTCACAGTCCTATTCTCCATAATATAATAAATTTTATCACATTTTAATCTTTGAATCACTATGTTTTTCAAAGAAAGTATAAGGACTCCTAGAACCGCAAACGGTGCTAACAAACACTGGCAGTTCTATGCGGCGATATATTGCAAACGTAAAAAGAGGGCAAATCGCAACATTGCGACTTGCCCTCTTTTCAACAATCTCTCTGCTTCCTATCCAAACATACTCATCAATTGTGCTACAATCAATCCGCCGCCGGTTCCCACAACATATCCCAGCAGCGCCATGATGATACCTACCGGTACCAATGCACTGGAATAGGTTCCTGCAAGCACCGGTGCTGTAGCTGTACCGCCGATGTTGGCAAGAGATGCCACGCAGCAGGTGAAGATATCCATCTTCAACAACTTTGCCAGAATTACCATTATAACAACATGGAAAACCAAAATAAATAATCCTGACAGCAGCCACATAGGTGCATTACCCATACTTGCAAGATCCGCACGGGATGCAATCAATGCAACGACAATATACAAAAGCACATTAGAAATCTCTTCTGTTCCCTTCAGCTTACCAAATGGCGTCAGTGCCATAACCACACCGGCAACTGTCACAATCAGCACTGTCCATGTTGCCTTATCGAAAAATGACAGGTAACCGTTAATGATGACGCCCAACTCCTGGCTGACCGCTGATACGAGCAGGCCGGAGCCCAGCAAAATTGCAATATTCTGCCACGTCAAAGGACTTGTATTCGCTTTTGCCTCTTCCTCCAAAGCGGCGCCTACCTCATCAATTAAATGGGTATCTGCCTTCGTCCACTTGTTAAACTTGTCGGCACGTCCGATTGCCCATAAAAGAAACATAACATAGAGTGTTGCACAAATGGAATCCATAACCAGTGCATATGCCATAGTAGACTCATCTACATGCAGAGCCGCCTGAATCGCCAGCATATTTCCGCCGCCGCCCATCCAGCTTCCACAAAGTGCACCCAATGCC
>CAMWOF010000123.1 GCA_947175805.1 uncultured Clostridiaceae bacterium | reverse complement strand
GTGATGGTTGTGCCGATATTCGCACCCATAATCACACCTACTGCCTGAGCCAGATTCATTATTTTAGCATTTACAAAGCCTACTACCATAACCGTGGTTGCGGAGGAGCTCTGCAAAATAGCTGTAATCAATGCGCCAATCAATATAGCGAGCCACCGCTTCCCCATCAAATATGCCAAAAGATTTTTCATTCTGTCCCCGGCAGCCTTTTGCAAGCCGTCCGCCATCACATTCATGCCATATAAAAACATGCCGAAGCCGCCAAAGAACTGCACAATATTTTCTATCGTCTCCATGGTTCCTCCACTACTAAAACTCTGCTTTTTACTAGTTTTAGCAATTCGGTCCATATCATGCAAAGGAAATATGCCAAAGAAATTTCCTGTTCCATTTTTTATCGAATAGGAGATTTTTCCTAATTCAATAAAAAAAGGGATATCACGAAGGATATCCCCAAAAAACATATGCCTCTTATGCAATCTCATCCACATTTTGACCCTTTAAAAAGCTTCCCTCAATGGTCTTTCTGCCGGAATCATAAGGATTATCTTTATTGTACTTAATCGTCGTATTTGTCGTGCCACCAGCCACATATGACCTGCCGCACTCCGGGCAAACAGCAATCTTTAAGGACACCGTAGCGGATACCAGCTGTGCATCCTTCCCTGACGTCTTCTGCCTTGCATTTGCCACATGCTCCTGCTCATGTCCCATCACCTTGGCATAGGACTGACCTGGGTCAATATGCCCTGGTGCCTTAAAGGATACATCCGCCTCATTAGAGCCGTCCACATACTTCCTTGACTTACAGGTCTGGCATTCTACTTCCTTCACCTTAGAGGAATTCTCGACATTATTCTCAGTCTGAATCGGCGAAACCTTATCCACATTTGCATACGGTACAACATAATTGTTGCTCATGCCAACTGCACCTAGCATAAAAATCCCTCCTGTTGATGCTTTTCTTTGTTCCGCCATATCTCCATGGCGAAGCATCTATATAATCCAATTATAGACCCGTTATATTTCAAAATCAAGTACTTTTGTAAAATATACACTATTACATTTCCTGAACAATTGCAAAGGAATCAGGCTGCCATCAGTTGCCATGGTTGTGATGATTGTCATGATTGCCATGGTCGTCATGATGGTAATAGTCATCATCATAATCGTCGTAATCATCATCATAGTAATCGTCATTCAAATCTACCACCTTCACCGTAAAGGTGACAGACTTACCTGTTGTTGTATTCGTACATGTAATCTTTGTCGTTCCCGGCTTCCAGGCAATAAATTCAGCCTCGTCGCCCCGCTTATCCTCTCCCGGCTCGAAATCGACATATTTTGTGTTTTTAATGCTCCATTTCAGCTTTTTGTCGGAAACGCCGCTGGACTTTTTTACCTCCAGTTCAAAATCATTGCCACAGACTACTGTACGGGTAGCGGGACCCACTCTCTTGATTGTTCCCGTTTTTGACGGTGCCTTCACAGTCACCTTGATATATGCCTTTTTGGAAGTACCGTGAATTTTGATACATACCTTTGCCGTCCCCTTCTTTACTGCGATAAAATCCATATCATCCCCTGTGCGGTCATCATCCTCAAAACGAATCACACCCTTGCCGCTGACGATAGACCAGTCAAGATAATCATCCTCCGCATAGCCTGGAGAAAACTTTGCCCGGAGCGTAAATTCACTGCCTACGGTAACAGACTTTTTTGAGCTGTCAACGAAAACCTTCTTAGGCTTCACAGCAGGATAATCTGCTTTTACAGGAGTCTGCATAATACCTGCAAGCATTGTCATTACCAGCAAAAATGATATTAACATCCGAAATCTCTTTTTCATCTTCATAATCAAAACCTCTCTTTCCTGATTTCTAATCATGATGGTTGTGGCTATCATGTCCATGATGGCTATCATATTCGTGATAGTTGTCATCATCACAATGCTCCGACTCATAATCGAGCACCGTTCCATTTGCTGCATCAATCGTACATTCGTATTCCATGCCATCACAACAGAACTCAATCTCATACTCTGTACGTCCGTCATCATTTTCCAGCTTCGCTTTCTTGAATGTCACCATGTCTAAAGAAACGCCTGCATGTGTAACAGCAATGTTTTTTGCCTCGTCCACGCTGATGCCCGATGAAGGATTCTTTACTGCTTCTGTGGAAATCTGCGCTGTTTCTTCGACAGATGTATCACCGTAACCGGCCGCTGCATTTTCTGTAACCGGCATTTCTGCCGTCCAGCCGTCATCCACCTTGCAGCTTCTTGAAAGCACACGTCCATTGGCAGCGTCAATATGATAATGGTAGTCGATGTTATTGGAAATAAATTCCACCTCGTAGATCGCCTTTCCATCCTCCTTATCATATTCTGTGTGTATGAACCGGATGTCTGCCTGCTCTACTCCGGCGTCTGCAAATGCAATGTGCTCCGCATCTACCGCTGCAATCGCCTTTCCCCATACTGCTGCGTAAACTGCTGCCGTAATCACTGCTGTCGCCGCCACAATGCAAAGAGTACTGATTACAGCTCTCTTCTTCGTACAAAAGAAACGCTTCAAAAACAAACTCCTCCTTTCAGATAGCAAATAATTATATGGCTTCACTATATCGAAAAAAAATTAAAATCACATTAAAACTTTTTATTTTCTTCTTTTTTTCCGTTTTTTAGTAATTGCTTTTCCATCTCTAAAAAGAAGCAGCTCCCTTCATCCGGAATACTCTTTACCTTCACAATACCCTGGTGCAGCCGTGCAATCTTAGACACCATAGAAAGTCCAAGACCCAGACCATCATCTGTGCGCGCTGCGCCTACCTGATAAAATCTCCCGAATATCTTCTCCTGCTCTTCCTCAGCAATCCCGATACCATCATCCTCCACAGATAATCTTACAAGTCTATCCTCGCTTTCCAGCACCACACGGATATGTCCGTTTTCCCTGCCATACCGGTATGCATTACTAATCAGATTACTTAACAGCCTGCTAAGCAACTCTCTGTTCCCATTGACATAAACCCCCGGCTCCACCTGACAGGTCAGCGTTATATTTTTGTCGGCTATCAAGGATAAATCCTCACATACAGTTACCGTCAGAGAAGAAAAGTCCAGCGGCTCCATCTCATACCCTTCTACACTTTCCATGCGGGTTACCATCAGCATATCATTAATCAGCCGGGTCATTTTCCCACCCTGTCGCTTAATCACGGCAAGCGCTTCCATATATTCGTCGTCCAGCCCCTCCTTGGACATGGAATATTCACACTGTGCCATTATAACTGCCATAGGCGTCCTCAATTCATGAGAGGCGTCCGACACAAATTGACGTTCCCGGTCAAAGGAGGCCTCCAGCCGGTCAAACATAGCGTCAAATGCATTTGCCAGTTGATGAAACTCGTCCTCACCCTCCCCAAGAGCAATGCGCTTCTTTAAATCCTGTCCCTGATTAATCTGGGAAACCGTCTCCACTATCTGCTTTGCCGGTGCCAAAGACCTGCCCGCAATAAAATATGCACCTACGATACCCAGCAGAAGCAAAAGCGGCAGCAAAAGCATTAATAAATGAAAAACAGAGGAAAGCTGAAAAGGCTGCGAATCTACGGATACGACGCCCCTGAGCCAAAGCCCGTCCAGGTTTTCTCCTTCCAGCTTCCTGTCATACAGATACCATGTAGTCCCACGGACGGTATCTTTCCGAATCTCTTTATCCGTAAATGTAATATCCTTTATATCCCTGGAAATGGGATTTGCCCCGTACAGCATGACCCCATCATCATTATACAGTGCCGTGAATATACCGTTTACCTCATCCAGATAATCATCATCTATCTCCAAGAAACCGTCTCCAAAGACGATATATAAATCTGCGTCCCCATCGTAATCAATTTCTCCGCCGGAACTATAATATTCTACTTCATCTATATTGTTCTCTATGGCTTCAATCAGATTATCACGGATAGATTTCTGCATAATAGCATTGCTGACAGAAAAAATGACCCCATATGTCAGTATCACAATCAATATGATAATAATAGAAAACCAAAGCGTCATCCTGATTCGGATTGTCAATTTTTTCATGCTTACTCCCTCAAAACGTAGCCCACACCCCGAACTGTGTGAAGCAGTTTCTTTTCAAAATCATCATCCAGTTTCTTCCTGAGATAGCGGATATAGACATCCACGGCATTTGTACCACCCTCATAGTCAAAATTCCATATATGGTCCTCGATTTTTTCCCTTGACAGCACAATACCCTTATTCCGCATAAGATATTCCAGCAGTGCATATTCCTTCGCAGAAAGACTAATTTCCTTGCCGCCCCGCTTTACTGTATGGGCATTACAGTCCATAACAAGATCTGCTGCTGTCAGGGTATTGTCCGCCATTCCAAAACTACTCCGGGTCATTGCCCGAAGCCTCGCCATCAATTCTTCAAAGGAAAAAGGCTTCACCAGATAGTCATTTGCCCCGCTGTCCAGCCCTTTCACCTTATCCGCAACAGAATCCCTTGCTGTCAAAAGCAAAACCGGCGTCATGTTACCCTGCCCCCGAATCTTGCTAAGCAGCGTAAGTCCATCGACTCCGGGCATCATAATGTCTAGAACCATAGCATCATAATCAACGACAGCTATGGCCTCTAAGGCCTGCTCCCCGTCATAAAATGCGTCTACACTGTACCCCTCATCCTTCAGCTTCATCATAATCAGCCTGTTTAGATCCCTTTCATCCTCCGCTAACAGTATCCGCATAACCAACACCTCCATCGGAAATAACCTTTTATAGCCATCTGCATTTATGTTATCTTTTTTATCCAGGCAGCCAACACGCTAAACATATTTTACTTTAAATGCTATATTTAATCAATCTTTATTGCCTTGTAAGAATATTTCCTATTTAAGAACAAAGTGTGCCTCGCACACTCTTGCGAATTAGCAACATCAAAATGCGAAGCACACTTTGCCGCGCCAGCCAGCGTCACGAAGTGACATCTTCCTTTGCTGGCTGTGCGCATAAATGTTTTTTGCATTATAGGAAACGAGAAGTTTCCTATAATGCAAAAAACAGGGCTTCCCAAACTGAATTACAGTCGAAAAACCCTGCTTTTACACCGCTTCTTCACGGTTTTTTGTATTTGGAATATAAAGCTTCCTGCTTAGAACTTCCCTGCCTTCGCTGCTTCCTCGATAGAAACTGCAACAGCAACTGTCATACCAACCATCGGGTTGTTACCTGCACCGATTAAGCCCATCATCTCAACATGGGCAGGTACAGAGGAAGAACCTGCAAACTGTGCATCAGAGTGCATACGTCCTAATGTATCTGTCATACCATAGGAAGCAGGACCTGCTGCCATGTTATCCGGATGAAGGGTACGTCCTGTACCACCGCCGGATGCAACTGAGAAGTACTTCTTACCCTGCTCTAAGCACTCCTTCTTGTATGTACCTGCTACCGGATGCTGGAATCTGGTCGGGTTGGTAGAGTTACCCGTAATGGATACATCAACGCCTTCCTTATGCATGATAGCAACACCTTCTGGTACAGAGTTCGCGCCGTAGCAGTTCACCTTAGCACGGAGTCCCTCTGAATATGACTTACGGAATACTTCCTTAACTTCATTTGTATATGGGTCATACTCTGTCTCTACAAATGTAAAGCCGTTGATACGGGCAATAATCTGTGCCGCATCCTTGCCAAGACCATTTAAGATAACTCTTAAAGGCTCCTTACGAACCTTGTTAGCCTTCTCTGCAATACCGATAGCACCCTCTGCAGCAGCAAATGATTCGTGACCTGCTAAGAATGCAAAACACTTGGTCTCCTCCTCAAGCAGCATCTTACCTAAATTACCATGTCCAAGACCTACCTTACGGGTATCAGCTACGGAACCAGGAATACAAAATGCCTGAAGTCCCTCACCGATAGCAGCGGCAGCATCTGCTGCTCTCTTACAGCCCTTCTTAATTGCAATTGCCGCACCTACTGTATATGCCCAGCATGCATTCTCAAAACAGATTGGCTGAATCCCCTTAATCTGGTTATATACATCTAAACCGGCGTCCTTAGTAATCTTCTCCGCTTCCTCGATTGAAGCGATGCCGTAGCTTTTTAATACGCCATTGATCTTATCAATTCTTCTCTCATATGATTCAAATAAAGCCATGATCTCGTTACCTCCCTCTATTATTTCTCGATTTCCTTGTCTGTACGCGGGTCAATGAGCTTAACAGCATCGTCAACACGACCATACTGACCGCAGGACTTTTCATAAGCGGTGTTCGGATCGTCACCCTTCTTGATAAAGTCTGTCATCTTGCCCAGATTAACGAACTTATAACCGATGATTAAATCCTCAGCATCCAATGCAATAGCTGTTACATAACCCTCTGCCATCTCTAAGTAACGAGGACCCTTCTTCAAGGTGCCATACATAGTACCAACCTGTGAACGAAGGCCCTTACCTAAATCCTCAAGACCTGCGCCTACCGGAAGACCATCCTCAGAAAATGCACTCTGTGTACGACCATATACGATCTGAAGGAATAACTCTCTCATAGCTGTGTTGATAGCATCACAAACCAAGTCTGTATTCAATGCTTCCATTACAGTAAGTCCCGGAAGAATCTCTGCTGACATTGCAGCCGAATGTGTCATACCTGAACATCCGATTGTCTCAACCAAAGCCTCCTGAATAATACCTTCCTTAACATTCAGTGTAAGCTTACAAGCACCCTGCTGTGGTGCACACCAGCCAATACCATGGGTAAGACCAGAGATATCCTTTACTTCCTTTGCCTGAACCCACTTAGCTTCTTCCGGAATCGGTGCACAACCATGATGCACGCCCTGAGCTACTGGGCACATGTTTTCTACTTCCTGTGAATAAATCATGTTGAAACTCCTTTCAATGTATAAATTAGTGCTGGGTAAATCAAGCATGCTTCGACTTGATTCGTGCAAAACTCCCAATTAGGTTTATTTTCGCACAAAATG
Organism: uncultured Clostridiaceae bacterium; assembly: GCA_947175805.1. GTDB lineage: Bacteria > Bacillota > Clostridia > Lachnospirales > Lachnospiraceae > RGIG6919. The sequence continues at coordinate 128 of CAMWOF010000123.1, read as the reverse complement.
AGATTTACATCAAGTATTTTTTTCCATCTTGTAAGTCTTTTTATCTTTTGGTACTATATGCATGAAACATTCCGTCATATGACATAGATATACAAAATAAAAAAATAGATTCTTAAAGGAGAAGCCCA
>CAMWOF010000122.1 GCA_947175805.1 uncultured Clostridiaceae bacterium | reverse complement strand
GGTATTGGATACATAAGCCGGGTAAGAATATATTTGTTTATAGAAAATTGAGACCAGGAGGAAGTTTATATGGCTAAAAATTTACTGATTGTGGAGTCGCCGGCAAAGGCAAAGACAATTAAAAAATTTTTGGGGTCACAGTATGAGGTTATGGCGTCCAGCGGTCATGTACGGGATTTGCCGAAGAGTTCAACCGGAGTTGACGTGGACAATGATTTTGAGCCAAGATACATTACGATTCGCGGCAAGGGGGAGCTTTTGGCAGGTCTTAGAAAGGCTGTGAAGAAGGCGGATAAGGTCTATCTCGCCACTGACCCGGATAGGGAAGGGGAAGCGATTTCCTGGCATCTGTCCAAGGCGTTGAAGCTGGAGGATAAAAATTATAAACGGATTACATTCAATGAGATTACGAAGAAGGCTGTGCAAAACTCCATCAAGCAGGCAAGGGAGATTAATATGGATTTGGTGGATGCCCAGCAGGCGAGGCGGGTAATAGACCGGTTTGTGGGTTATGAAATCAGTCCGCTTTTGTGGGCGAAAATTAAGCGGGGTTTAAGTGCAGGACGCGTGCAGTCGGTTGCCCTTTCCCTGATTTGTGACAGAGAGGCGGAAATTACTGCTTTTTTACCAGAGGAGTACTATACGCTGGATGCTGCATTTACCTGTAAGGGAGTGAAAAAACCGGTGATTGCCCATTATGCAGGTACGAAGGACGGCAGAGTTTCCTCCAGGCAGGAGTTAGACGAGATTGTTAAGGCGGTTTCAGGCAAAGCCTTTTCTATAGACAGTGTAAAAGAGAGCAGCCGGACAAAGAAACAGCCGCAGCCCTTTACTACATCTACATTGCAGCAGGAGGCGGCTAGGAAATGTAATTTTGCCACCGCTAAGACGATGCGTGTGGCGCAGCAGCTTTATGAGGGCATTGATATCAAGGGGAAGGGAACAGTAGGTCTTATCACTTATCTGCGTACAGACTCTGTCCGTATTTCCGAGGAAGCCCACAGCGCGGCAAAAGCGTTTATTGCTGCGAACTATGGAGAAAATTATGTGGCGGATGACAGCATGATTTCCCAGGGAAAGAAAAAGATACAGGATGCCCATGAGGCAATTCGTCCGACCAATCTGGAGATGACGCCGGCATCCTTAAGCGGAGCGCTTAGCAATGACCAGCTTAAGCTATACAGGTTAATATATAACCGGTTCCTGGCAAGCAGAATGCAGTCGGCAGTATATACGACTACTACGGTAAAGCTGGAAGCAGCCGGATATCCTTTCCGGGCATCTGCCTCCAAACTGTCCTTTGACGGCTTTATGGCAGTTTATGCCGTGGAGTCGGACGAGGAGGAGCAAAATAAGTCCCTAAGCGGCATCAGCGAAAGCTCGGAGCTTGTGTTAAAGGAGCTTCTGCCGCAGCAGCATTTCACGCAGCCACCGGCACACTATACTGAGGCCACGTTGGTAAAAACCTTAGAGGAGCTTGGCATTGGCAGACCCAGCACCTATGCACCGACAATCTCAACAATTCTTGCCAGAAGGTATATAGTCAAGGAAAATAAAAACCTATATGTAACAGAGCTTGGTGAGGCTGTAAATTCTATGATGAAGCAGGCTTTTCCGGTCATTGTAGACGTGAACTTTACCGCAAATCTGGAGACATTGTTTGACCAGATAGAAGAGGGGAATATTGAGTGGAAAACTGTGGTTCGGAATTTTTATCCCGACCTGCATGAGGCGGTGAGAAAGGCACAGGAGGAGTTAGAGTCCGTAGAGATTGCAGATGAGGTTTCCGATGAGCCCTGCGAGCTTTGCGGCAGGATGATGGTAATTAAATACGGTCCCCATGGAAAATTTCTTGGTTGTCCAGGCTTTCCTGAATGTAGGAATACAAAGCCCTATTATGAGAAGATTGGTGTGCCGTGCCCGAAGTGCGAAAAAGAACTGGCAATCAAAATGTCCAAGAAGGGACGTCGCTACTATGGCTGCCTGGGATTTCCGGAGTGTGATTTCATGTCATGGCTCAGGCCATCAAAAACCCCTTGTCCTTCTTGCGGTTCCTATATGGTGGAGAAGGGAAATAAGCTCGTTTGCCAGAATGAAGAATGTAAAGCTGTGATAGATAAAAAATAGTCAAATAAATTACAAATTTTTCTTATTTTGAATTTTATGTTGTTAATAAGAACAAAAAGTGGTAAAATGAGTATTACTTAGGAGATTTGTGCGTATATTTAACGATTTAACGCAACATAATCTTTGTTTTCTGCTGAACTTAGGAGGATATTTATGAGTGTTCAGTTATTGGACAAGACAAGAAAAATTAACAAGCTCCTGCATAATAACAATTCTCATAAAGTAGTATTTAATGATATTTGTGAGGTGCTCGGTGAGATTCTGGAATCCAATGTCTTAGTCATTAGCAAGAAGGGCAAGGTTCTCGGTATTAAAAACAGACCGGAGATACAGGAGATTTCTGAATTGATTGAGGAAGAGGTCGGCGGGCATATTGATGTGATGTTGAATGAACGGCTTTTGTCAGTGCTTTCCACGAAGGAGAATGTGAATTTGGCAACACTGGGCTTTGAATTTGAGGATATCGGAAGATATCAGGCGATTATTACGCCCATTGACATTGCCGGCGAACGGCTGGGCACCGTGTTTATGTATAAACTGGACTGCCAGTATGAGATTGATGACATTATACTTGCAGAATACGGCAACACTGTGGTGAGTCTTGAGATGATGCGTTCCGTGAATGAGGAGAACGCTGAGGAGAATCGAAAGATTGCGATTGTAAAGTCGGCGATAAGTACACTGTCATTTTCAGAGCTGGAGGCGATTACCCACATTTTTGGAGAGCTTGATGGAAATGAGGGCATACTGGTCGCCAGCAAGATAGCCGACAGGGTTGGAATTACGAGGTCGGTGATTGTGAATGCACTTCGTAAGTTTGAGAGTGCAGGAGTAATCGAATCCCGTTCTTCAGGCATGAAGGGTACATATATTAAAGTCTTGAATGATGTAGTATTTGATGAATTAGAAAAAATCAGTAACCATTGACTGCCTTTCGGCTGGGAATCATGTTTCATATGGGCAGCATGAAAGGTTACTGTGTGAGTGATAGTAGATAGATTTTTTATCAGGAAGGAGATTACCGGATGATTAACTCTAATATTTACAACTATGTGGATGTGCTGGATTTGGCGGCGGATGCTGCGAATACCAGGCAACAACTGCTAACCAATAATATTGCCAATGTCAGCACGGCTCATTATAAGCGCAAGGATGTATCCTTTGAGGGAATTTTACAGTCAGCTATGTATGGCAAACAGTCTCTTGACAGCAAGGTGAAATATGTGAATGATAACCGTGAGGACTATCAGCCGTTGATGTACACGGACAATGTGGATTTATCCTACAGAGAAGATGGAAATAATGTTGACATTAATACGGAGGAAGCATACCTGGCGGAGAATACCATCCGTTATAATGCATTAATAGATCAGATGAACCAGGAATTTTCCCGTATGAAGATGGCGATTACAAAATAATTAGGAAGAACCAAGGGAGGTAAGAAGATATGGGGATATTTACCGGTATGAATGTAGCTGCCACCGGTATGACGGCACAACAGCTTCGATTAGATACGATTGCAGAAAATATTGCAAATGCCAACACTACCAGAACGGAGGACGGTACGCCGTACCGAAGGAAGATGGTTGTGTTCAGAGCGCAGGGTTCCCTGTCAGGCTTTGACCAGGTGCTTTACAACAAGCTCAACACCTATAAGCCAGAAGGTGTTAAGGTGACAAAGATTGCGAGGGATATGTCAGATTATAAGCTGGTATATGATCCGGATCATCCAGATGCTGATGAGAACGGTTATGTGGAGTATCCGAATGTGGAGACCGTGACGGAGATGACCAACATGATAGATGCCTCAAGAGCCTATGAGGCGAGTGTGACCAGCTTTAATGCCAGCAAGGGTATGGCGACAAAGGGCTTAAGCCTGATGGAGAATTAAAATTATTTTTGAATGTAATGGCGTAAAGCAGAATATTAAGACTTTGAAAGGTCATGCAGCCGCTTTCAGAGATGCATGACGAATGAGGTGAAGACAAAATGGATGTTTTAGGTGCAGATTTGGTGACGAACGGCTTGTCCGGTATATCTCCTTACTCAGATTCAGATGCAAAGGTATATAAGGACAACAACACTGCGTTTAACAGTCTGTTGAACTCGGCAATTACAATGTACCAGGAGGCCGATACATATCAGAGGAAGGCTGAACAGGCAGAGATGAATTTTGCTATGGGATATTCTACAAGTACCCATGACTTGGCACTGGCACAGCAAAAAGCGAATCTTTCACTGCAGTACACGGTGCGGGTAACCAACAGTGTTTTGGATGCATATAAGGAACTGCTGAATATGCAGTTGTAAGTGTTTAGGGATTTGTGTTTAAGTAAAGTTTTATTGTTAATATACATTTTGACATTACAATAACAACAGTTCGGAGATAACAATGAGTGAGAGATTAAAACAAATTTCGCAACGATTTCTGGAATTTTGGAACAAATATACAAGTAAACAAAAAACAATTATTATCTGTGTGTTGGCTGCAGCAATTTTTGCACTGGCGCTGTTGATTGGTATTTTTTCCAGGACGCAGTATACACAGCTTGAGATTTTTGAAACGACTGCAGATGCGGCGGAGGCAAAAAAGCTGTTAGAGGAAAACGGAATTTCGGTGCGGGCCAGCGGCGATAGTGCCACTGTTATCAGCGTAGATAAGAAAAAACTTTCAGATGCAAAGCTTTTGCTGGGCGAGAATGGCATTACATCCACTGCAAAAAATGATTACAGCTTCCTGTTCGACAACAGCATGAGCACCACGGATTCGGAGCGTGTGCTGAAGGCGAAGCTTCAGCTTCAGCAGGACATGGAAAAGGTGTTGAAGGGTATAGACGGCGTGAAGGCGTGCAGCGTCACCATCAACATTCCGAATTCCAGCAATTCGATATATAAGGATGAAAAAGAATCAACGGTCAGCATTACTCTGGTGACTACGGATGATTTTACAAGGGATGTTTCCGGAATTGCCAGCTATGCTGCCAATGTAATAAACAGCACTATTGATAATGTCAGGATTTTAGATCAGACCGGAGCCCTTCTGTTTTCAGGAGCCGACCTTGCTGCCAGTGGAAATGCTACCTCCAGCTTGGAGGTGAAGTCTCAGGTAGAGCTGGCAGTGGCGAACAGAGTACGGGATTTGTTGATTAGCTCCGGGTCTTATAATGATGCCAATGTGGCACCAAATCTGGATGTACAGCTTTCCGATGAGGAAGTCCATCGTATTATGTATTCATCCAATACCTCGGACGAGACGAAGGGGCCGATTACGAGCCACTATACCTATGATGCCGAGAATATAGAAAATATGGAAGATATAGTTGGCACTGATGCCAACGGTGAGGAGATAACGGATAATTTCCTGCAAGAGGCGGGCTCCGGCAGCTCCACCGTGGCTGTGGACAGGATAGAATATGCCACCAGCAGTGAGGAGACAACTACGAGAACGCCGGTAGGTACCGTAAATATGGCAAATTCTTCCGTTTCCGTTGTCTTGTCCCGCTATGTGATATATGATGAAAGGGAAATGGAGGAGCAGGGGCTGCTTGCAGATACTACCTTTGCGGCATTTAAAGCGGAGCATGCAGAGCCGGTGGTTGCGGAGGTGCCTGCAGAGATGGTCACTTTAGTTTCCAATGCTACAGGCATAAGTGAAGACAGCATTACCATCATGGCATATGATGTTCCAATGTTTAACGAAAAGGGAGAGTCAGCGTTCACCTTCGAGCGCATTCTTCAGTTGATTTTAGCTCTGTTAATTGTTGGACTGGTTATCTTTGTTGTAGTCAAGGGCATGAAGCCGGTGGAGGTTGTGGAGTTAGAGCCAGAGCTTTCTGTAGAAGCGCTGCTTGCCACTACAAAGGAGAACCAGACATTGGATGATATTGAGTTTAGTGACAAGTCTGCGAGCAGGACGCAGATTGAGAAATTTGTGGATGAGAACCCGGAGGCGGTTGCGGCGCTGCTCCGCAACTGGTTAAACGAGGATTGGGAGTGATAATATGTCTGCAGGTGGTGTATCAATTGACAATATTTCAGGGATTCAGAAGGCTGCAATTTTGCTGATTGCCTTAGGGCCGGAAAAGTCTTCTGCTGTATTTAAGCATTTAAAGGATGATGAAATCGAACAGCTTACTTTAGAGATTGCCAATACCAGGAGTGTCGCACCGGAATTAAAGGATGCGGTTATGGATGAGTTCTACGAAGTCTGTCTTGCCCAGCAATACATTTCAGAGGGTGGTATCGGCTATGCGAAGGAGTTGCTTGATAAGGCTTTGGGAGAGGAAAAGGCAAACAATGTCATTGGGCGTTTGACGGCTTCTCTGCAGGTTCGTCCGTTCGAGTTTGTAAGGAAGGCAGATTCCTCCCAGCTTTTGAATTTTATAAAGTATGAGCATCCGCAGACCATTGCGCTGATTTTAGCATATCTGCCGTCGGCGCAGGCGTCTACGGTGGTAGGTTCTCTGCCGCCGGAGAAGCAGGCGGATGTGGCGAAGCGTATTGCCATGATGGATCGTACTTCGCCGGATGTAATTAAGGAAGTGGAAAAAGTGTTGGAGAGAAAGCTTGCAGCGATGGCAAACCAGGAGTTCACCACGGTTGGCGGTGTAGATGCGATTGTCAACATTTTGAATACTGTGGATAGAAGCACTGAGAAGCATATTATGGAGACCTTGGAGATTGAAGAGCCTGAATTGGCTGATGAGATTCGCCGTAAAATGTTCGTATTTGAGGATATCCTTACACTGGATAACCGCTCAATTCAGACCGTGCTTCGTGAGGTGGACAACAACGAGCTTGCAATGGCATTGAAGAGTGCAAACGAGCAGGTACAGGAGGCTGTATTCAGCAATCTGTCTACCCGTCTTTCTGCTATGATTAAAGAGGATATGGAATTCATGGGGCCTGTGCGTCTGAAGGATGTAGAGGATGCCCAGCAGAAGATTGTCAATATTATCCGTAAGCTGGAGGATGCCGGCGAGATTGTGATTTCCCGTGGTGGAGGTGACGAGATCGTTGTCTAATATAATC
>CAMWOF010000121.1 GCA_947175805.1 uncultured Clostridiaceae bacterium | reverse complement strand
TCATGTGCCTCTGCCTCAGACTGCTCTGTCTCTTCTTCCGGGATTTCTGCCTTCGGCTGCTCTGTCTCTTCTTCCGGGGTCTCTATATTTACCTGTTTTGTCTCTCCATCCGGATTGTCTTCCCCAGGAGCCAATGGAGGTTCTGGTTGACCTTCTCCAGCAGACGGTGAAACTTCTGGTTGACCTTCTTCAGCCAACGGCGGAGCTTCTGGTTCCGAGCCGCCATCCGAAGATTCCTGTTTAAGTACTTCGCCTCCGATATTTTCCCCCGCTCTCTGGCGCTCCGTATCCTCCTTCGCCTCAAACGCTTCCGAAGACTCAGCAGCCGACCATTGCGCAGCAATTTCTGATGTCGGCAACGTCTGGTCAGGCTCGCTTTCTGAGTCTGACATTTCATTTGCTGTGCCCGCCTCTGCGGCAGCATACTCTGTTGTTTCTCTTTCCACATCAGCGCTCTCACCTTCCTTTGTGCCAAAATCAAAGAATCTTCCTCCGCACATTGTATTTGTACAGTGGCTGCAGTCTGCATCCCTGCATATCTCATATGGGGTTCCTGTCTTTGCTGCCTTATTTAACGCCATTTTATTCTGAAATGCGATTAAAAATGCCAGCACAAAAAATGCACCCGGCGCCAAAATGAATATCGTAATCGGCTGATATCCTCCCGGCATAACCTTAAAATTGAAAACCGTGCCGTTCCCCAAAAGTTCCCTAAAGGCTCCAATCGCCGTAAGCCCCACTGTGAAGCCGAGTCCCATTCCTATACCGTCAAAGACAGACGGAAGCACTGGATTTTTAGAGGCATAGGCCTCCGCCCTTCCCAGAATGATACAGTTTACAACAATAAGCGGAATAAAAATACCAAGGCTGTCATAGAGGCTCGGTATAAATCCCTCCAGCAAAAACTGTACAATTGTTACAAAAGATGCAATCACAATGATAAATGCAGGAATACGTACCCGGTTCGGAATCAGTTTCCGAAGCAGGGATATCATCAAATTGCTCATCACCAGAATCACAGTAGTAGTAAGCCCCATGCCCATGCCATTCACTGCCGATGTAGTTACCGCCAGCGTAGGACACATTCCAAGCATCTGCACAAAAGTAGGATTTTCCTTTACAATACCGTTATATAACCGCTCCGTACACTTATTCATTGCTGCCACCTCCTTCTATGCTCCGAAAATAACAAATCGCTCCGTTTACCGCATTTGTCACCGCATTTGTCGTAATCGTGGCACCCGTGAGGGCATCAATTTCATTTTCTGCGGAAGCGCCTGATTTTGTATACGCAAACGCCTCTGTCTTTTTCCCGGAAAACTGTTCATAAAAAGCTGGCTCTTTCGCTTTCATGCCAAGGCCGGCTGTCTCACTGATAGATAAAAAGGAAATGCCGTTTACAGTGCCATCAGACTGAATCCCTATTGCTATCTGAATATCACCGCCGTAGCCCTCATGGCTTGTCACTGTCATCACATAGCCGGCAGTATCGCCGCCTTTCTTTGCAGCCATCACCTCGTCAATAGTCACACTTACCGGGGCAATGCCGGCAGCCTCCAGCGTTGAAGCTGCATCTGCATAATCAAATGCCTCAAAGCTGTCAGCCTCTGCAAAGACAGTCTCATATGCCTTCTCTTTCGTCTTTTGCTTTTGGTTTTCGATTGGCTCCTTCGTAATATCGTAGACCGCACCCAACAGCATACCTGCTATAGCAGTGATAAAAAACAGCACCAGGGCATCTTTAATTAATGCTTTATTCATGATGCTCCGCCCCCTTTCCGAAGGATTTTGGGACAGTAAACCGCTCAATCAACGGTACAAAAAGGTTGCTGATAATAATTGCATAGGAAACGCCCTCGGCGGAGGCGCCAAACATTCTGAAACAAAAAGTCAGAATTCCGAGCAGAACGCCAAATACAACCTTCCCATCCGGCGTCACCGGACTGGTGACATAGTCAGTTGCCATAAAAACCGCACCCAGCATCAGACCGCCGCCACAAAGCTGCATCCCAAGAAAATAAAATGGGTCAGCTATGCCGGAGGCCAGCGCATATACAAAAATCAGCAAGCTAAAGGTTCCTATGTAGCAAAACGGAATTCTCGGACTAATAATTTTCCGCACCAAAAGATAAATTAACCCCAGCAGTATGGCGGCTGTGGAGGTCTCCCCAATTGTACCCGCTGTACTGCCCAAAAACATTTTCATTAAATCCACGGTACCGCCGTCCCGGATAACCGCCAGCGGCGTGGCCTGGGTAACCGCATCATAGGAAAATGTAGTCATCTGACCGGTAAAGGAAAGAAGCAGAAAGCATCTTGCCCCCAACGCCGGATTCATGAAATTTTGCCCGATGCCGCCAAACAACTGCTTCACTACGATGATGGCAAAGGCACAGCCCAAAATCGCCATCCAATAAGGCACCTCTGGCGACAGGTTCAGCGCCAGCAGAAGACCGGTTACCACTGCACTGAAATCCCCCACTGTGGATTTGCGATTTAAAAATTTTTCAAAGAGCCACTCAAACGCCACGCAGGATGCAATGCAGACTACAATCATCAAAAATGCCTTATACCCAAAATTATATACACCCACCACACTGGCAGGAAGCAGTGCGAATACCACATCCAGCATGATTTCACCGGTAGTTAACTCCGAACGTACATGTGGGGATGCCGATATTTTTCTCAATTCACTCATACTCCGCCTCCTACTTCTTTCTTGATGCCAATACCTGCTTCCTCGCAGATGCAATCGACTGGGTCAGATGCCTCTTTGCGGGACAGATATAAGAACAGCAGCCGCACTCGATACACTCCATGCCGTCACATACCTCAAATGCTTCCAAATTCCCTCTGGCGCTTAAGACTGCCAGCTTTGCGGGCATCAGTCCGCTGGGGCATACGCCCCCGCATTTCCCGCAGCGGATACAATTGGATTCCTCCATCTCCGCCACCACATTTTCCTCTAAACACAAAATCGCCGACAAGCCTTTCACGGATGGTACATCCAAAGAAATCATGTCCTTCCCCATCATGGGGCCGCCTGCAATGATCTTGCCGGGCGCATCATGCATATAACCGCCTGCCGCCTTTATAAGCTCCCGACAGTTGGTTCCCAGAGGAACCCTGAAATTACACGGATTTGCTATGGCGTCTCCGGTCACCGTAACAATGCGGTCCATCAGCGGTTTCCCTTCAATCAGCGCCTCGTATATGGCAATCATGGTGTCCACATTATTGACAATGCATCCAACATCCGCCGGAAGCATTTTGGAATTTAAACGTCGCTTTGTATTGGCATAGATAAGCTGCCGCTCCCCTCCCTGGGGGTACTTGGTCTTCATCGCATTTACAGTTATCTTTTCTTCGTCCCTCGTAAGCTCCCTGAGCTTTTTGATTGCCTTCGGCTTATTGTCCTCTATAGCAATAATGCCCTTGGCATTGGGGAAGAGATTCACTACTATTTTAAGCCCGATAATCAGCTTCTCCGGTTCTTCTATCATTCGTCTGTAATCTGAGGTCAGGTACGGCTCACATTCTGCCCCGTTCACAATCACATAATCAATGGCCTCATCATCCTTCGGCGTCAGCTTCACATTTGTGGGGAATCCCGCACCACCCATGCCGACAATCCCTGCCTCGCGGATAATATCCCTGACGTCATCACAGTAGAGCTCCTCTAACGGTCTGATATTCTCATCAAAATCAATGCTTTCATAAGCACCGTCATTTTCGAGCACAATGGACATTGCCATATTTCCTCCACTGGTTCGCCGCGGCTCAATCGCCTTTACCGTGCCAGATGCTGATGCATGAATATTGGCAGAAACAAAACCGCCCGCCTCAGCAATCTTCTGCCCGCGCAAAACTCTGTCACCCTTTTTTACAAGAGGCTTTGCCGGTGCGCCTATATGCTGGTTCAGGGGATATACCATATCGGACTTGGAGAAATAGTCTTTAATCTCCTTGTCCATGGATATCTCCTTTCCCTCATAGGGGTGCAGGCCTCCCTTAAATGTCATCAATCCCATATCATTACCTCAATTCCAAGTGTAATCTGCCACAAGGCTCTCATGGCATTAAGATTTATGTTAAAATCCCACAAAATACTACACTTTATTTTAATATAAAACGTCAATAATTACAACTTCTTTATATGTTTTAAATGAAATACATCATCCTTTGCTTTCTGTGCGCATAAATATTTTTTGCATTATAGGAAACGAGAAGTTTCCTAACAATGCAAAAAATGCCAGATAAGCATATCTGACACTTCTTTGTACTATAAATATTATCTTATAAAAATTATGATTGCTCTGCGCTTCGCGCAATCATAATGATTTATATTATAATAATCACGATTGCTCCGCACTTCGCGCCATATAATGCAGGAAAAGGGACTTGAACCCTCACGTGGTTGCCCACGGCAGATTTTGAGTCTGCTGCGTCTGCCATTCCGCCATTCCTGCAAATGAGCTTTTTAAAACTCACAACCGATAGTATATCAATCCCGTGATATTTTGTCAATCTTTTTTCAACAAAATTTGCTGTTCTGTCTTGCAACACCAAGGCCTAAATATTTTGCAATGAAATTGCATTGTCTAATCTTCAAAGTTCGGTATACAGCCGGTGGCAAAGGGGCTTCCCACATCACACCTTCCATGGTGGTGCCGCTCCTTCACTTCGCTTTCCTCCATCGTCTCATCCATCTCCACTTTAATCCTGCCTACGCCGGACTGTGTTTTTTCATCCAGCATACAGATAATTTTGTCAATATCCGTTAATTCATCCATACATATCACCCGAAGCCGCCCTCAAGCAGCTCTATCCTTTCCGTTTCATTTTTGCAGGCTGCATTTTCCTGCGCCTTTACTCCTCTGCCGGTTCCGGCGGCTCTACCTTATGCAGCGTCCCCGGCTCTGCCTTATCAACATACAGCACGCCTTCTAAATGATCCAATTCATGGCAGATTGCCCTGGCCAGCAGCCCTGTGCCCTCCACAGTAATCTCCTCCATATTTTCATTCATCGCACGGCAGATGACATGGTTCGGCCTTGTCACCGTAGCGCTTTTTCCCGGAAGGCTTAAGCAGCCCTCGTCACCGGTCTGCTCCCCATCTGAACTCTCAATCACCGGATTTACCAGCACCAGTGGGTTCTCATCATCCACATCAATGACAACAATTCTCTTTAAAATTCCCACCTGGGGCGCCGCTAGCCCTACGCCGTTCGCCTCGTACATGGTCTCAAACATATCCTCAATGAGCTGCGCTGTTCTCTCAGTCATCTCTTTTACTTCTTTGCAGGGTTTGCGCAAAATATCATCGCCCTCGTAGCGTATCTGTCTCAATGCCATTTTATTCTTCCTTCCTCTATATAATATGTTTGCTATATCTTAATATAATAATTATGATTACTCCGCACTCCGTGCTTTCGTAATCATAACAAACATTCGCCTTCTTGGACTTCGTCCTCCAGGCTCATGTTTGTTTACCCAGCATATAGATGAACATCGCCTCATGCAAGCATGGTCAATGTTCATCTGCATGCTGGGATTATTATAGCATCTTCATAGGGTTAAAATCAAAGTGTATCCAGGTCTGCCGCGGCAGTGCCTTTTCTCCCAGCCTTTTCTCCATACAGTCCTTTATCTCTATCAGCTTATTATACGAGATATGCTTGCAATATACAACCCTTCGATAAATATCGCTGAGCTTTGACAACATCGCTTCTGAAGGACCGATGACCAAAAGTCCGTCTTCGTCAAATTCCCTGTTCAAATAAGAGACAATCCCGGCTGCCAGTTGATTTGCCAACTGCTCCCCTGCTGAGGAAACCAGAATTACCAGCATATGGTACACCGGGGGGTACTTTAACAGCCTGCGGTAAGCAATCTCCTGCTCATAAAACATTTCATAATCCTGGTGCATGGCAGCAACAATGCTGTAATGCTCCGGCTGATATGTCTGAATCACCACCTCACCTAAAAGCGCTCCTCTGCCCGCTCTGCCTGCCGCCTGGGTCAGCAAATCAAAGGTCTTTTCGTTTGCAAGATAGTCAGAATCATGAAGTGACATATCCGCCAGCACAATCCCCACCAGCGTTACCCGCGGAAAGTCATGTCCCTTGACAATCATCTGCGTGCCAATCAGCACATCCGCATCCCCCATTTCAAACTTCTCCAGAATCATTTCATGACTGTCCTTATGCTTCACCGTGTCTAAATCCATACGCAGCGTCCGCACACCGGGGAACATCCGCCTTACCTCTTCCTCCAGCTTCTCTGTTCCCATGGAAAAGCCGGAAATCAGACCAGAACCGCAGCTTGGGCATTTACCTTGATATATTCCGGTATATCCACAATAATGGCACATAAGCTGCTGCTTTCCGTGTAGTGTCAAAGATACGTCACAGTGGGGACATTTAATCGTCTCCCCACAGCTTCTGCAGGAGATGAAACTCTCATAGCCCCTTCGGTTCATAAAGAGCATAATCTGCTCCCGCCTGTCAAGCGCCGCCTGCATTTTACGCTTTAACTCCCTGCTGAACACCTGACGGTTTCCCTGCCGCATCTCGTCGCGCAAATCCACCAGAGAGACAGTGGGCAGCTCATTTGCCACCGCCCGCTTAGGCAGGGTAAGAAGCTGATACTCCCCTAACTTTGCCCGGGTGTAGCTGATGACCGAAGGGGTAGCAGAGCCTAAAATCACACTGGCGCCATGCCGCCCGGCAAGCTCTATGGCAACCTCCCTGGCATGGTATCCGGGCAGCGTCTCACTCTTATATGAACTCTCGTGCTCCTCATCTATCACAATCAGCCCAAGCTTTGAAAAAGGCACAAAAAGCGCAGATCTTGGTCCGATAACCACATCAATTTCACCCTTTAATATGCGGACATATTGGTCATATTTTTCCCCTCTGCTCATTTTGGAGTTCATAATCGTCACTCTGTCGCCAAAGTACCTACGGAACCGCTTAACCGTCTGGTATGTCAGCGCTATCTCAGGAATCAGGACAATGGACTGCCGCCCTAACTCTGCCATATGCAAAATGGATTGTATATAAACCTCTGTCTTACCGCTGCCGGTAACGCCGTGCACCAGATAAATTCCGGGTCTTCCCCCATCAAAGTCTGTCACAATCCGATCTACTGCCGCCTGTTGCGCTTCATTTAAACTGACCGACGCTCCGCCTTCTACCGACCGGATTCCGAC
>CAMWOF010000120.1 GCA_947175805.1 uncultured Clostridiaceae bacterium | reverse complement strand
CATTCAGCCTTGTATAAGGAATTTCTGATAAAACTCTATCTATAAGATGCTCCCGCAATGTTGCCTCTTTCCTGGTTCTTGTTTCCATCGTTTCCCCGGCAATCTCTGCTGCCTTTCCAAATCCCACAATTCCCGGTACATTGGAAGTTCCAGCCCTTCTGCTTCGCTCCTGCGCACCACCATGGATAAAAGAACGGATTTTTATACCTTTGCGGATATACAAAATACCAATTCCCTTCGGTCCATTAAATTTATGCCCGCTGGCAGAGAGCATATCTATATTCATATCATCCACATTGATTGGAATATGCCCATATGCCTGTACTGCATCTGTATGGAACAACACGCCATTTTCATGTGCAATCTTTCCTATTTCCGCAATCGGTTCTATTGTTCCAATCTCGTTATTTGCCATCATAACCGATATCAAAATAGTGTCCGGCCGGATAGCGGCTTTCAACTCCGTGAGGGATATCTTCCCTTCTTCATCCACATCAAGATAGGTCACTTCATATCCCTTTTTCTCCAGATATTCACAGGTATGCAAAACCGCATGATGCTCTATTTTGGTGGTTATAATATGTTTTCCCTTAGAGGAATACGCTTCTGCTGTAGCCTTTAACGCCCAGTTATCAGACTCACTTCCCCCACCTGTGAAATAGATTTCTTCTATATTTGCTCCAATTAATTCTGCTGCCTGCTTTCTTGCACGGTCAACTGCTTTCTTTCCCTCTCCAGCAAAACTATATACTGCAGATGGGTTACTGTACGTCTGCCTAAAAAAAGGAAGCATTTCATTTAACACTTCTTCACTCACCTGCGTGGTTGCCGCATTATCCAGATAAATCAATTTCTCCATATAAGATACGCCTTCTTTCTTATTTATCTTCTAATCCAATATTGTGCCTACATTTTTTACCAATCTACACAATACATATTTATACGATAGGAATAGTATGTTTATATTGCAAATTATATCTTTGCACTTTATGGCTGTCAATAGCTTTCATTTCATTGGGTAATATAATATTCCTATTATAGATTATAGATTTTCCCTAATATTTAATAAATTTCCCATATATAAACTTCAGGATTCCATCAACTTCACATCACAATGATCTCCCCTGCTGACCACTATACGATAACCCACACTCTCTACACGTCTTTCCAGACAATTCCTGCACTCCGCTGCTTCATCTCCCGTGCAGACTTTCCCATCATATAATGCGTATTTATCCCGCACCCCTACCGGAGACAGATTTGGCATCACCACATTGGCTCCTGCCTCTATCCCAAGTTCACGACCTCTGGGATGGATTGTTGTTAAAGCTGTAGTCGCCGGTAACAATAAATCCGGCTGCTGGATACGCAGTAAACTTAAAAGGTATAGTGTCAGCTCCATACTTCCCTGTGCTTCTTTAGCAAATGGTGTATCACTGTGTGGGATAAAAGGTCCTATTCCTACCATCTCCGGTTGCAGCTCTCTGATAAATTGAAAATCCTCTGCCAAATGTTCCGGCGTCTGTCCCGGACTTCCTACCATAAACCCACATCCGGTCTGATAACCAATCTCTTTAAGATTCCACAGACACTGCTTGCGATGTTTCAGTGATGAGTTATGTGGATGCAGTTTTTGATAATGGGACTCTGCCGCCGTCTCATGGCGCAATAAATAACGGTCTGCCCCTGCTTTCCAAAAACGTTCATAGCTTTCCCGTTCACGTTCACCAATGGATAATGTGATGGCACAATCCGGATAGTCTGTCCGAATCTGCCGTATCAAATCTACAATATGGTCATCGGTATAATACGGATCTTCACCTCCCTGTAACACAAATGTCCGAAATCCCAGTTTTTTTCCTTCCCTGCAGCACGCCATAATATCCTCCTTGCTTAGACGATATCGGTCTGCTTTAGTATTGCTGCAACGAATTCCACAGTAATAACAATCATTTTTACAATAATTAGTAAACTCAATCAGCCCCCGGATATAAATATTTTTACCATATTGCCTGTCTCCAATGGCTCTTGCTTTTATTCTTGCATAATCACGCAATTCCGGACAATTAGCATCAATCAACGCTGCCATCTCTGCTATGGACAGTTCATGTTCCTGCTCCAGACAATCAATCAGCCGTTTTCCTTCTTCCACTGTCAATAGCATATATTCTGAAACACCGATATCATCTCCTGTCCTCCATGTCATAGAACCGACATCTGCTTTCATAGTATCGTCCCTCCTCCTGCTACCAGACTACCATCATATAGTACCAGTGCCTGTCCCGGTGTTACCGCCCTCTGCGGCTCCATAAAGATGCACTCATATAGATCATCTTCCAACCGCCGCACAGTACAGTGAGAAGCTCCGTGATTATAGCGTATCTTGCCAAGATACGTCTTATATTCCGAGAAAGTTTGCTCTGACATATGGTTTACATGGGATATATACACTTTTTCAGACAGATTATCTTCCAATCGTCCGACTACAATTTCATTCGTTTCCGGTTTGATTCTGACCACAAATGCCGGATACCCTAAAGCCAAATTTAATCCTTTACGCTGTCCTACTGTATAATGAATTATCCCCCTGTGTCTGCCGAGCACATGCCCTTGCATATCCACAAAATTACCCGGCTCGGATTTCACTCCCTTAGCCTCTTCTATATAGGACGCATAATCGCCATCCGGCACAAAACAAATCTCCATACTGTCCGGTTTATGTGCAACCGGAAGCCCTGCTTTATCTGCAATTTCCCGCACTCTATTCTTGTCATGTTCTCCTATTGGCATCAAAGTTCTCGCCAGTTGTTGCTGTGTCAGATTGTATAGGGCATAGCTCTGATCTTTCCCATCTGTTACAGACTTTTCGATTGCATAGCGTCCATTGTTCATACGACATATCCTTGCATAATGACCTGTTGCAATGTAATCTGCCCCGATTTCCATGCTGCGCTTTAACAGCGACTGCCACTTAACATAACGATTGCAGGCAATACAGGGATTAGGAGTACGTCCTGCCTGATATTCATTTATAAAATAGTCAATAACGTGTATTTTGAAGTCGCGTTTAAAATTCATGACATAATAGGGAATATCCAATACCTGTGCCACTCTTCTGGCATCTTCCACGGCGCTAAGTCCACAGCATCCAACTTCTGATTCCTGTTTTTGCTGCTCTTCATCCTGCCAAATCTGCATTGTCACACCGATTACACGATATCCCTGCTCCTTTAATAAATAAGCTGCCACCGATGAATCTACTCCACCGGACATACCCACAACCACGGTCTTCTGCTCACTCATTTCTCTACCTCTTATCCATCTGCAACATCTCATCTATTTCCACCATCGGTTCTAGCGTCTCAAAGGCATGTAATACTTTTTCCAATGATATTTTTTCATATTCGGGCAAAACTGACGGTGCCCCACAGAATAAAACTTCTTAACCAGGATATATCTTATCTCCCCATACCATAAACTCATCATATTACATATTGGTCTATCAGCAGTTCATTCTGCCATTCCAGCATATCTGCCAACGTAATTCCTTCCAGTACATCATTGATAGCCGTGTCCAGTTTCTCCCATAACCGATAACTTACACAAGTACCTTTGTTTTCACACGAAGTTCCATTTTCACCAACGCAGTCTGTCGGTGACATATTCCCCTCTACAGCTTTCAAAATCTGTCCCACCGTATATTTTTCAGGTGGATAATTCAGGACATATCCTCCATGCGCACC
Organism: uncultured Clostridiaceae bacterium; assembly: GCA_947175805.1. GTDB lineage: Bacteria > Bacillota > Clostridia > Lachnospirales > Lachnospiraceae > RGIG6919. The sequence goes on along the minus strand of CAMWOF010000120.1, from coordinate 3,481 downwards.
TCTGATGCTTTTTACTAAGGCTGCTTTATTCAGCACCGCAACAATCTGTTCCAAATATTTTTCAGATATATTCTGCCTCCCGGCTATATCCTTAAGCCTTACCGGTTCTCCACGATTATATGTTGCCAAATCAAGCATTAGCTTTATCGCATTTTTTCCTCTTGTTGAAATCCTCATAAAAACCTCCCTGTGGGCATAATCATTTGCACTAATATTATACTATCCCGATAGGAACAGTCATATAATTTATTTTCTATAACCCATTATAGTTTTTGCCTATTTTATATTATGGATTTTATAATTGTTTCATAGTAAACAAAAAGCTGGAAATAGAAGTCTTTTAACCTATCTCCAGCTAATCTCATCAATCCATCACAACAGCTATCTGAATCAATCCAGTGTACTTCCCTGTTAAATTCTTTTTGCTCTAAGAGATTCATGATTATCCATACGCTCAAAATAATATGCTATTTTAGCCAGCGCTTCTTCAACAGGAACGCTGACATCAAATGCAGAGATTGCCTTTCGCTCCAACTGTTTCTGGATACGGAATCCTATTTTTTGGCAGACGATACAACGGCAGTCTGAGATAAGTTCCACTTTCGCAGTACCCTCTCCTGCACCGCTGCCACAACCTGCTGTCTGATTGTTACAACTCCCCTCTATTTCACAACTGCCTGATGTAGCACATTTCTCAGTGGAAGACTCTGTATCTTTACCAGACTTCTCCTGCTGAAAAATCCTTTCTTCAAGGAAATTATATTTTCCATCTACCACTTCATATATGATAAATCTTTTTGCAGAGCCAAAGGACTCATCAATCTGTTTCCCATCCGAAGATGCAACCGCTATCTTATAAGACATGCGAAAACCTCCTGCTAATTAAATCTCTGCACTGCGACAGTATAAATATCTTCAATCAGACGGATACCTCCTGTATAGCCTGCATAGAAATCATCCAGTACCACTTTATCCTGTACCGGCCATGCAATATTTAAATAATTTCCTTTCAGGCTTTCCGTAAGCTCCTTTTCATAGTAGCTTCCAAGAATCAACGGATAACCGTGATAGTCATGCTCCTTAATCTGCTCATGGATCTTATAGCTGTCCGTCTCAAATATGACATCTGCCTGCAGGTTAAAGTTCAGCTTTTTGAATTCTTCTGTAATTGCCTCACGGTACTGCTTTGGCGTATCATCCACGATAAACTGTTTTGCAGGCACAAGCCCCAGATCATTCGCTAAAAACTTCGTAATACCAAGGGCATACTGCGCATCCGCAACAACGGAAAACTGCTTATTGATAACACGGTTTTCAAGAAAAAGGTCTGCGTATCTTTCAATCAGATAGTAATAATAATTCTCATGTTCATTGATGACGCTTTCCACTTTTTCCTCATTCACTCCCGCAAACTTTCCAACCTCACGTAAAAACTTACTTGTCTCAAATGCACCAATAGGAAGTGTAGGAAGATGAAGCCATGGAAGTCCCAGTTTTTTCTCCATTTTCTTCATATTTCCAACAGAAACCCACGGCGAAACCAACAGGTTAAACTCTGCCTTGGGGATTTTATTGATCTGATCGATTCCTCTGTTATATCCAAAAATCGTGTTTGGCGTAAGCCCAATTTCCGCAAGCAGTTTCTCAAGCTCCCTGATATTTCCAAGCCAGAATAAATCCTGATAAGGAACATCCGCCCAGATATTAACTAACCCCTTTTCCTTTTCTTCCGACTTTTCCAGATACTGGTCTATAATGGCATCAATCACCTGCTCATGTCCGATATAGTTATTTCCCTTAAATCCCGCTGTAGATGCGTAAATAACAGGTTTATCTGCATCTTCAAACCTGCTGACCACTTCTCCCGTATCATCACCTACAATTTCAGGGATACAGCCTGTCAGCACCACATATAAATCTGCATCAATTACCTTTAAGGCATTTTCAATCGTTGTTTCCAGTTTTTTTGTGCCACCGAATACAACATCCTTCTCATTAATACTGGTACAAGGAAAAATATTAGGCGAGAAATATCCGGAACTTCCAGTAGAATCCGAAAGTTTCTGCGCACATCCTGGTCCCGAATGCAGCACTGGAATTGCTCTTGTAATTGCCTGTACTGTCTGCATTGCCCCCAAGGCACATTTATATCTCTGTTTATCTAATAATTTTGCCATTTTTAAGCCTCCTTCCGAGGCTTTGCCTCTTCTAAAAATGCCCCCACATTCTGCTCATACCACCAATCTGTATAAGGCAGTTTTACCCGTTTTGCCAAATTCTGTTCAAAACTCCTGTTACGGATAGTGTCAAGAATTGTACTGGCAAATTCAAGTGTATGCTTGTAACCGAAAATCATGTATTCATCTGCCACATAAACCGCCGGAGTACCATTTTTGATTGCCCAGACGGTAGAACCCGGATGTCTGGAAAGGTATAAATCAGGCTGGTACTTATGTAAAATGTTCATAACCTCAAAGTTCTGCTGGTCGGCAACACTTGCCTCAAAATCTATGTCATTATCTAGCAGATACTTCATGGATGGTGGAACATCCCCATTCTCGTACTTCTTATCATAATGCCATGCCAATGCCCATACAACCTCTATGCCAAGTTCATTCAGAACTCTTGAAACCTCAAAAGTATATCCCGGTCCCATACCGATTACCGCCCGCAGTCCTTTCAGTTCTTTCTTGATTTCCTCAATCTGTGGCAGGTAGATTGCCCTCTGCTCCTCAATATATTTCTCTATTTTTTCACTTCGGTCTGTCACCTTACCAATCTCACGCAGCCATGTTTCAAAACCCACAATGCCACACTGGTTGATGCTTCTCACATAAGGCACGCCATATTTTTCCTCCAGTGCATTTCCCAGATAATTCCCCAGCGTACCGCAGATACAGGTAGTTGCAAGGGATTCCGAAATGTGCGACAGTTCCTCCACCGTAGAGTTACAATAAAGGAAAACCGGTTCTAAGTCGAATTCCTTAAACATCTCCATAATTTCCGGTCTTGCACTCTCATAGAAATTCTTGAAATTGATAGTATTCCTCTTCTCCTTCGGCGGCTGTACAATCGAACTTAGTACAGCATGATCTGCAATATCAAAGCCAGTTGCCCAGATGCGGGACTTAAATCCCTCACAGTGAACTGCTACAACCGGAACATCAATCTCATCCCTGGCTTCATCTACCACGCTGTCAATATCCTCACCGATAATTCCTGTTGCACAGGAACTGGTGACAAAAATTGCTTTTGGTGAATACCTTTTATTGACTTCCAGTATAATCTTACGCAAAGATTCCGTAGAACCAAAGATAGTATCCTTTTCATTCATATCTGTACCAACATAAACCGTATCATTGGTGACACCACGTTTCTTTGCCATAACTTTATCCAGATAATATGCTCCTGCACTTGCCACAGAACATCCTGCCGGCCCATGATGAATGATTGCCACATCACGGATTGCAGATAACTGTCC
>CAMWOF010000119.1 GCA_947175805.1 uncultured Clostridiaceae bacterium | reverse complement strand
CTGAGCTGACGGCTGCGGTGCTTCCGGAGGATGCCGGGAATCAGGAGGTTACATGGTCAGTTGCACCGGAAGGTATCGTGACTGTGGAGCCGGATAGCGAAAATTCCTGCAAGGCAGCTGTGATTGCGGTGAAAAGCGGTACAGCAACAGTAACGGTGACAACAGTAGATGGCAAAAAGACCGCCGAGTGCAGCGTGACGGTGACAAATCCGATTACAGATATCGCATTTGAGAGCGACAGCATGGAGTTAGCAGTAAATGAGGATGCTGTGCTGTCATATGTAGTAACACCATTGGATGGTGACAAGGCGGAGGTTGTCTGGACATCATCGGATGATACTGTAGTTGCCATCAGTGACATTTCTGCATTGGATAACAGCGGCAGCGGAAGCGCAGGGCTCAAAGGAAAGGCAAAGGGAAGTGCAGATATTACGGTTACTGTCAACGTGAATGGCAGAGAGATTACCAATACGTGTACGGTAACTGTAGTAGGCAAAAAGGTAGAAAGCGTTACCATGATGAAGGATGGTAAGGCAGTTACAGAAGCAGATAAGATTGAGATGGATGCAAAGAGCAGCAAGACGCTGGAAGCGTTGAAGCTTTCTGCTGAAGTCTTACCGTCAGATGCGGATAATAAGACTGTTACATGGAGTATCGCTGATAAGAGTATTGCCACAATTGCAGACGGCACGATTACGGCGCATAAAGCCGGCACAACCAAGTTGATTGCTAAGGCGGGAAATAAGACGGCAGAGTGTACATTGGTTGTCAATAAAATTTCTCAGGCGGCGCCGGAGATTACATGGACGACCATGAAGCGCACAAGCAATGCGCTGACCATTAAAGTAAATGATAACGCTGATGCGGACAATACCAGTGGTGTACTGGAATATACAAAAGACGAGGGTTCCACATGGCAGACTGTGCCGGAGGATCGTGTGATTTTGCTTACTGGGCTGGAGGCATTTACAGCGTATGGGCTTCAGGTGCGCTTGAAGGGTGACGATGTCTACGAGGCAAGTGATATTGCAGCAGAGGTGTATGAGAAGTATACGCTGGTAGAGGATGCATACACGATAGACATATCAAAGCTGCCGGATGAAAATTATATAGATGCTCTTCGGACAGCAGAGGAAACCGGGGAAGGGCACCAGACAGTAGACTTTAGTATAACGGATATGACACTGACTTTAAAGGATAGTGCCGCTGTACATGAGGAAGGTTATGTAATTACAGGAAATAACCCGAAGATTACCGTTGTTGTGCCGGATGGCGTGAAGGCTGTAACATTGGATTCCGTAACATGTAAGGGAATTGTGACAAATGGCAATCAGGCATTGGAGCTGACCATTACCGGAGACAACCATGTTATAGAGGCAGTGACAACAAATGCAGATTCCGAGGTTACCATTCAGGGAAGTGGAAGCCTGGATACAAAATTGATTTGCGGTGTTACATCAGCGGAGGATACAGCGCTTGCCCCTAAGGGTGGACTGACTATCGCAGGCGGAACCGTAAATGTGACAGGTACAGAGGATGATTCTATCACAATTGGAGATATGACTGTGACAAGCACAACGTCTGCCAGCATTGCGGTAGATACACTGACTGTCACAGGTGGCATGTTAAATGTTACAAATCCGAATGCTGAGGGTGTCGGTATTCAGGCGGGAACCATAACGGTGACCGGCGGCACGGTAACCATAACCTCAGAAGGTACGGCAATCGAGGCAGGTGACAGTGTCACTATATCTGGTGGCGACGTTACGCTGATTGTTACGGGAGAGGATACAAAGGCTGTAGTTTCAGCAGAAAATGAAATTTCCCTGATTGGCGGCACGGTAAGTACGGTAAAACCGGAAGGAAATACAGAGATATTTGATTTTAGTGTCGGTGATGACGGTAAGATTGTAGTAGACGGCGTAGAGCTTCAGGGAACGCCATCTTACTCAAAGACGCCGGTGGATAAGGACGGTCACGAGGTCAAGTATATTACAGTGAAGTTTGTGGAAAGCGGAAAGGCAGAACCGCTGCTGGTATTGAGCAGGAAGACCGGCTCCGTGTTAGACCTTAGCGAATATTTGAAGGATTATGCGGTATCTAAGGCGGGATACGAGCTTACATGGTCTGCTGACGGAAAGACCTATCAGCATACAGACAAGGTGACCCTGGGCAATATGGATTGCACGCTGACAGCAGTATGGACGAAGCTGGCAGTGAGCATGGAAGATGTCACGGCGGCAGCAGTGCCTGACCAAACCTATACAGGCAGCGCTATTTGCCCGAAGCCGGTATTGACCTGTAATGGCGCAACGCTGACAGAGGGAACGGATTATACATTAAGCTACCAGAACAATATCAATGTCGGCGCCGCAGTGATTACGGCGACAGGACAGGGTGCGTTTACAGGCAGCAAGACAATCGCCTTTACGATTCAGCCAAAGGCACTGGATGGTATCACTGTACAGGCGCCAGGAGAGCAGCCATATACCGGAAAGGCGATAACGCCGGCACCGGAGGTATATGACGGTTCTGTGAGGTTAGAGGAAAATAAAGACTATACGGTTGCCTACAGAAATAATATCAATGCAGGCGCAGCAACCGTGATTGTGACGGGTATGGGTAATTATACCGGTGAGAAGTCGGCAGAATTCCGTATTGTAATTCGGAAAAATGCCACATATACCGTGGGCAATTATAAGTATAAGGTAACCAATGCGTCGCTGGGTGGCAAGGGTACCGTTACCTTGACAAAGGTCGCAAAAAAGTCAAAGACTGTGAATATTGGCAACACTGTGAATATCGGTGGCGTAAGCTTTAAGATTACGGCTATCGGCGCTAAGGCATTTAAGGGCAACAAGAAAATGACGACCTTAAAGATTGGTAAGAATGTGACCACCATCGGGGCAAATGCATTCTATGGCTGTATCAAGCTTAAGACTGCCACGATTGGCTCTGGCGTGAAGAAAATTGGCAAAAAAGCATTCTATAACTGTAAGGCAATGACAAAGCTGACGATTTCTTCCAAGAAGCTGACCAAGAAAAAGATTGGCGCAGGCGCATTTACAAAGATGGGTGCAAAGAATTACAAGAAGCTGACGGTCAAGGTGCCGAAGTCGAAGCTGAAGGCATACAAGAAGATGCTCCAGTCAAAGGGCTTGTCTAAGAAGGCAAAGATAAAAAAGTAAGTGATGAAATTCTCTCAGGGACTGCTTCGGCAGTCCCTATTTCACGACATATCAATGTGTAAATACGAGTTTCGCAAATGTCTATGGATAATATATATAACGGGGAGGATATGCAATGACACAGAGGGAACGGATGAAGGGGGCAATGCTTTACTGTGCTGATGATGATGAGCTCAGGCAAATGGTACGCCGGTGTAAGGAGCTGACATATAAGTTTAATCATGCGGGCTATGAGCAGGCAGAGACACGTATGCAGTATTTGCGGGAGCTGCTTGGTCATGTGGGAGAAAATGCATATTTCGAGCCTGAGGTATACTTTGATTATGGCTGTCACATTTCTGTGGGAGACAATTTTTATGCCAATACCGGCTTAATTATCTTGGATCAGTGTGACGTGAAAATAGGGGATAATGTATTTTTGGGACCAAGGGTTGGCATCTATTGTGCCGGACATCCGGTGGATGCGGGCGTCCGGAACCGGATGCTGGAATACGGAAAGCCCATTACCATTGGCAATAGCGTATGGATTGGCGGCAATGTTGTCATCAATCCGGGGGTTACGATTGGAGATGATGTCGTGGTTGGCAGTGGTTCCGTGGTTACAAGGGATATTCCCAGTCATGTCATTGCGGCGGGGAATCCATGCAGGGTGCTCCGTTCCATAACGGAGGAGGACAGGATATATTGGGAGCAGCAGGCAGTTATAAAGGAGATTTAATAATGAAAAAGGCGTTATTGTTATGGATGATTGTTGTTGTGGCGGTGTTTTCAACAGCCTGCGGCGGAGCTTCTACACAGAAGGAACAGACTACCGGCGATATGACTGCGACTGAGAAACCAGAGGAGACACAAACACAGGAGCAGACCAGAGAAGAGAAGCCTCAGGTGGCTGCCCCATTGAAGCTTCAGATAGATAGCATTGTTTATGATGCGGGGGAAAATGAGGACTTCTTCTCAGGGATGTATGATAAAGCCGAGGTTGCAGGAGATGATTATCCGGCATTAAAAAATGCACTTCACAGCTGGTCGGAGGAATATGAAAAGAATTTTAATACATATGCGGCGGCAGATATTGAGGATGCGAAGAAATTCGCAGAGGAAATGCCGGATGTCTTTTATGGGTATTCCAAAAACCAGACATTGAAGCCTGCCCGTCTGGATGCCGCCATTGCCAGCATCAGCATGGATGAGTATATCTATCTGGGTGGAGCGCACGGCACCAGCCATCTGTCCGGCGTCACCTTTGATACCCAGACCGGGAAAGAACTGTTATTGGAAGATTTGGGTGATATTAAGGAGGATATCAGAGCGTCTTTGTTGGCATATATAGAGGAACACCCGTCTGATTTGTACAGTGAGGCGGAGTGTGCAGAGGTCATTGATACCCTGCTTGATACACAGGCAGACTGGTATCTGGACGGACTTGGACTGATTTTTGTATTTAATGAATATGAGATAAATTCTTACGCCGCCGGCAGAACATTAGTCAGGATTCCCTATCATCAGATGCCCGGCTTTAAGGAGGAATACCTGCCGGTTGACGGCTGCGGCTTTGCCTGGCTTTCAGTGGGTGAGGATACCGAAATTGATGTGGACGGTGACGGCAGCATGGAGACAGTCTGCATTACGGAGACGGATTTTGATAATTCGGAAAAACCCATAACTGTAAGCATAGACGGCACGAGTGTGGGTTTGGAGTATGGAGCATTTATTTCAAGCATATACTATGTTAAAAATGCAGACGGGAAAAGCTATATTCTGTTGTCCTGTGATATGATATCGGATGATTATGTAACGCAGCTTTTGGAGGTGGATTCTAAGGTTCCTGTGAAATGTGATGAAGTGACCGGGTTTGTGTACAGCATTACCAACAGTACAGTGGATATTTCTGCTAATCTGTATGTTCTGGGAACTTATATAGGGTATAGATGCTATGGTTTTGATACAGGGAAGCTGGTTGCTTTGGAGGAGCGGTATACTTTTGATAATGCGGAAGGGATAGAGGGCAGGAGAAGCCTTAAACTGATTACAGACCTTTTAGTAAAGCTGGATACAGACGGACAAATGGCGGATGAAGCCCTTCCGGCAGGCACCATCCTCTATCCATGTGATACGGATGATGAAGCTGTTTTCGGGTTTGTGCTGGAGGACGGACGGTACGGAGAGCTGATTTTTGAACGGGCGGATATGGGACTCACGATTGACGGGGTATCAGAGTTTGACATATTTGAGGAACTGCCTTATGCGGGATAAGGCAAAAAGGAAAGAAAGCTTCCTTTCAGAAAATTTGGTATAATAGGCGTTTGCGAAACGCGTATTTACACATTGATGTATTGTGCAATATGACAGTTTGATGCAGGGCCGCTTGCGCTTAGCTGCTGCGCGTAGCGGTACATAAGGTGCCAAAATACGGCACCAAAGTACCGACGGCATCAGATATCCCTGCGAACAAACCGCCATAATTGCACAATCAAATTGTATATATAGTCGCATTTCGCAAACGCCTAAATTTGGTATAAAGTAAGGAGAAAAAGATGATTTTAAGGATTTTAGGCGGTTTTTTGATGGCATTGGCGGATAGTGTTCCAGGGGTATCCGGCGGAACCGTTGCATTTTTGCTCGGTATCTATGATGAATTTATCAATTCACTCAATGACATCATCTCAAAGGACGGTGAAAAACGGAAAAAGGCGTTATTCTTTTTAATTAAGCTGGGCAGTGGCTGGGTGGTTGGAATGATGGCTGCCGCTCTGGTAATTAAGGCGGTATTTGAGGCGCATATCTATGCTATCAGCTCGCTCTTTATTGGCTTTGTGCTGATGGCGATTCCGCTCATTTTGAAAGAAGAGAAAGAATCGTTTAAGGGGCATTACGGGAAGATAATTTATTTGTTGCTTGGCATATTGCTTGTGGTGGCAGTTACTTATTTTTCCAAACATTCCTTTGGAGGGAATATTTCCCTGCAATGGGGGAGTATGACGCCTTTTGCCGCTGCTTATATTTTTGTATGTGCCATGTGCGCTATCTCTGCTATGGTGCTGCCGGGGATTTCCGGTTCTACGCTGCTTTTAGTGTTTGGCATTTATCAGGCGGTTATGACGGCTATTTCCGAGTTTATCAAGCTGGATTTTTCCTATTTTGTTGGCCTTTGTATATTCGGGTTCGGAGTGCTTACGGGTATCTTTACGATAGTGAAGGTTCTTCGCAATGCGCTTCAAAAGCACAGACCTGCCGTCATGTATTTTATCATCGGCATGATGCTTGGCTCCTTTTATGCAATTATCATGGGACCGGAGAGCTTGAAAGATAATCCGCAGCCGGCAATGACACTTTCCACCTTCCAGCCGTTGTTTTTCGTGATTGGCGGCGTCGTTATTTTTGGCTTGCAGGTACTAAAAGATATGTTTGCGAGGTGTGAATATGGCGACAGAGACAAATTGTGAAGACTGCATGTATTATGAATATGATGAGGAGTATGATTATTATTGCTGCGGCATGGATTTGGACGAGGATGATACTGCCAGATTTTTGTCCGGACAGAGGTTTGTCTGCCCATATTATAAGTTTGGGGACGAATATCAGGTGGTAAAGCATCAGATGTAGGTGCGTCCAGGCATGTGAAGAAAAGCAAGCTTACTCGCTTGTGTCAGACTCGTTTGCGTCAGACATAATATTGATAAAATACAATATAAATCCGATAAACATGCCGCCGATAATATTGCCTATGGTGACAGGGATAAAATTGTGCAGCATACCGCCGATATCCAAATGGGAAAGCTGCTCAGCAGTAATGCCGTAGAGCTCCTGTGCCTTCGCAGCATAGGCAGGGTTTGTCTTTGCCATGATACCGATGGGAATATAGTACATATTGGCTACAATATGCTCAAAGCCGTTTAATACGAAGGTGAAAATCGGAAACCATGTAGCAAAAATTTTTCCCGAAACATCCCTGGCGGCAGTGCCCTTTAAAATGGCTACGCAGACAAGAAAGTTACATAAAATGCCGGAGGTAAGTCCCCGCAGGGGAGTAATGTTGGTCTTATCAAGGG
>CAMWOF010000118.1 GCA_947175805.1 uncultured Clostridiaceae bacterium | reverse complement strand
CAATAAAACGCTGTCCTACCATTCCTGTTGCACCAAGAATACCTACCTTTAATTTATCATTCATGTTAATTGCTCCTTTCCTGCTACCCGCAGCCAATGCCTGCCGGATAACCGGGTCCTTATTTAATCACACGTACCTTTAAAACGCCGCTGATGCTGCTTAATGCCTTTATATTCTCCTCAGAGACAGCCTGTGAGACATCCAGCATGGAATATGCATAATCCCCCTTAGACTTGCTTATCATATCCGTAATATTCACGCCCTTTGCAGAAAATACACCGGTAAATTTTGTCAGCATATCAGGTATATTTTTATGGCAGATTGCGACCCTGGCTGCAGCCGAACAAGTACCCATGTCACATGCAGGGTAATTGACGGAGTTCTTGATATTGCCATTTTCCATATATTCACGAATTTCCTTCACAGCCATAATCGCACAGTTGTCCTCTGACTCCTGGGTAGATGCGCCCAGATGTGGCAGGGTTACCACATGGTCAACCCCGGCAATTTTTGAATTCGGGAAATCCGTCACATAGACCTTCACCTTGCCGGAAGCCAGCGCCTCAATCATATCATCTTCATTTACAAGGATATCCCTGGCAAAATTCAGAATTCTTACTCCATCCTTCATAATTGCAAAGGTGTCCTTGTTAAGCATACCTGTCGTATCCTTTAATGCAGGTACATGGATGGTAATGTAATCACACTCTCTGTAGATGTCTTCCACGTTGGTAATGTGCTTCACATGACGGGACAATTCCCATGCAGCGTCTACGGATACATACGGGTCATAGCCGTAAACATCCATGCCAAGATGGATGGCAATGTTCGCCACCTTGGCTCCGATAGCGCCCAGACCGATAACGCCTAATTTTTTGCCGCGGATTTCACAGCCTGCAAAATCCTTTTTCTGCTTCTCCACCAGCTTAGCGATATCCGGTTCGCCGGCATTAGCCTTCACCCATGTATAACCGCCCATCAAATCTCTGGATGCCAGCATCAGCCCTGCAATAACCAGCTCCTTCACACCATTGGCATTCGCTCCCGGCGTATTAAACACGACAATGCCCTTCTCAGCACATTTATCCAGCGGAATATTATTTACGCCTGCTCCTGCTCTGGCAACGGCTGCCAGACAGTCAGAAAGCTCCAAATCATGCATGGAAGCGCTTCTGACAAGTACCGCCTCCGCTGAAGCATAATCATCCACCACACTGTATTCTTCAGAAAATAGTGACATACCACAATCCGCAATGGGATTTAAACAATTTACCTTTACCATCTTTTATATCTCCTACATAAGTTATATTCTTAATATCAATTTGTGCTGCCGCTGTCGTGCTGCAGTCATCTTTACAAAACCTAGATGTTCTCAGCCTCAAACTTCTTCATAAACTCCACCAGCTTCTCCACACCTTCAATCGGCATTGCATTGTATATGGAAGCCCGCATACCGCCAACGCTTCTGTGACCCTTCAGGTTCACAAAGCCCGCCGCTGTCGCCTCCTTTACAAACTTAGCATCCAAATCTGCATTCCCTGTGACAAACGGTACATTCATCAAGGAGCGATCCTTTTTCTCCACCGTCCCTTGAAACAGCTTGCTCTGATCAAGGAAATCATAGAGAATTGCCGCCTTTTTCTCATTGTGTACCTGCATTGCCTTTAAGCCGCCCATCTCTTTTACCCACTTAAATACCTTACCGCAAATATAAATACCGTAGCAAGGCGGTGTATTATAGAGGGAATCGTTATCTGCCTGTGTCTTATACTTTAACATGGTAGGTGTTCCAGGAAGCACATCATCGGTAATCAAATCTTCACGGATAATTGCGACAACCACGCCTGCCGGTCCTACATTCTTCTGTACACCAAAATAGATAACACCATATTTTGACACATCCACCGGTTGGGACAAAATATCTGACGACATATCTGCCACCAAAAGCTTGCCCTTGGTATTTGGAAGTTCCTTATAGGTAGTTCCATAGATTGTATTGTTGTGGCAGATATAAACATAATCCGCATCCTCTGATATCGGAAGATCAGAGCAGTCCGGGATATAGGAGAAGGTCTTATCCGCAGAGGAAGCTATGGCATTTACCTTGCCATATTTCTTTGCCTCCTCATATGCTTTCTTCGCCCACTGTCCGGTAATAATATAATCTGCTACCTTATTTTTCATTAAATTCATAGGAATGGCTGAAAACTGCTGTGACGCACCACCCTGTAAAAACAACACCTTATAATTGTCAGGAATGGAAAGCAAATCCCTTAAATCCTGTTCCGCAGTCTGGATAATCTCCTCAAATGCCTTGGAGCGGTGGCTCATTTCCATCACGCTCATACCTGTGCCGTTATAATCCAGCATCTCCTCTGCCGCTTGTTTTAACACAACCTCCGGTAATACCGATGGTCCTGCTGAAAAATTAAATACTCTTGCCACTTTTTTATCCTCCCTAGTTCTTATTATCTAAGTCTGCCTGTTCAAAACAGGTGTCAATCGGCTGTCCTGCAGCTACCATCGGCCATACCTTATCATCCTCATGAATCTGGCAGTCAATGACCACAGGCCTATCGGAAGCAAGCGCTTTCTTCATAGCCTCCTCAAACTCTGCCACCGTGGTAGCACGGTAAGCCTCTGCCCCCATGCCTTCTGATACCTTCACAAAGTCCATGGCATCATTTAATATTGTATTAGAATAACGCTTGTCATAGAACAACGTCTGCCACTGTCTTACCATTCCAAGCACATGGTTGTTAATCACCACCTGTATAATTGGAATATTGTAGCGGACTGCAGTCGCAATCTCATTCATATTCATACGGAAACAGCCATCTCCGGCAATATTGATGACCGTCTTATCCGGACAGGCAGTCTTAGCGCCGATACACGCCCCTAAGCCAAAGCCCATAGTGCCAAGTCCGCCAGAGGTAAGGAGCTTTCTTGGCGCATCGTACCGGTAGCACTGCGCCGCCCACATCTGATGCTGACCAACATCCGTAGTAATCACAGCCTCACCTTTGGTCATTTCATATATTTTCTGAATGGCAGTCGGCCCGGTCAATACGCCGTCCTCATAGCTGGACGGATATTTTTCCTTCATAGCCTGGATTTGCTCTATCCATTCCTTGTTATTCTTCTTTGCAATCATATCGGTCAGTTTGGTTAAAACCTCTTTAGCGTCACCGATAATACTGCAGTCCACCATCACATTTTTATTTATCTCGGCGCTGTCAACGTCAATGTGGATAATCTTTGCATTATTTGCAAATTTGCTGGCATTGCCAATGACACGGTCAGAAAACCTGGCGCCTACTACGACTAAAAGGTCACTCTCTGTTACGCCAAAGTTGGAAGTTTTGGTTCCGTGCATACCAATCATGCCCGTATACATCGGGTCATTTCCGTCCATACATCCCTTGCCCATCAATGTATCGCATACCGGCGCATCCATTTTCTTCGCAAATGCGCGGAATTCCTTATATGCGCCAGAGCTGGTAATGCCGCCGCCCGCCATAATAAACGGCTTTTTGGATTTGTCAATCAGTTTTGCTGCCTGCTCCAAATCACTTTGCTGAATTGTGCTTGTCACCGGAAGGATTTTCTCCGGTTTCATCGGCTGGTAATCTGAAAGATTGGCAGTCACATCCTTGGTGATATCTACCAGCACCGGTCCCGGTCTTCCGGTCTGTGCAATCTGGAATGCCCGGCGAATCGTATTTGCCAGCTCATGCACATTTTTTACAATGAAGCTGTGCTTTGTAATCGGCATAACCACGCCTGCGATATCCACCTCCTGGAAGCTGTCTTTTCCCAGCATGCTGACACCGACATTTGCGGTAATCGCAACCACCGGCACAGAATCCATATAGGCGGTGGCAATTCCCGTGACCAGATTCGTAGCACCCGGTCCACTGGTGGCCATACATACGCCTACCTTGCCGGTAGCTCTGGCATAACCATCTGCTGCATGGGCCGCTCCCTGCTCATGGGAGGTTAAAATATGTGTAATCTCACTGCTGTGCTTGTATAACTCGTCATATATGTTCAGTATTGTGCCCCCCGGATAACCGAACACGGTATCTACACCCTGCTCCTTCAGACACTCTATTACAATTTCTGACCCTGTTAGCTGCTTCATAAACCCTAATCTCCTTCTTTATATATACTGCTTCTGTTTTATTATTATTTAACTTCCAATACCGCACCCCGGTTACCGGAGGTTACCATCTTTGCATATCTTGCCAGATATCCGGTAGTGACCTTCGGCTCTCTTGGCGTCCAGGCTGCCCTTCTCTTAGCCAGCTCCTCATCGGAAACCAAAAGCTCTAAGCTCTGCTTATCTATGTCAATTTTAATCCTGTCGCCCTCTTCCACCAATGCTATCGTGCCGCCCACGGCTGCCTCTGGTGATACATGTCCGATGGATGCGCCACGGCTGGCGCCGGAAAACCTTCCGTCGGTAATTAATGCCACGGAGGAACCCAGTCCCATACCTGCAATCGCAGAGGTTGGATTTAACATCTCTCTCATGCCCGGACCGCCTTTTGGCCCCTCATAACGGATAATCACCACATCACCGGCCACAATCTTACCGCCCTTAATGGCTTCGATGGCATCCTCCTCACAGTCAAATACCCTTGCCGGGCCTTCATGCTGCATCATTTCCGGCACCACTGCGGAACGCTTCACCACAGAACCATCTGGCGCTAAATTGCCCTTTAACACTGCCAGACCGCCGGTCTTGCTGTATGGATTATCCAGAGGTCTTATGACTTCAGGATTTTTATTGATATGTCCCTCCACGGCTTCACCGATGGTCTTACCCATTACAGTCATACATTCCTCATGAATTAAACCGAGCTGCTTAAGCTGGTTTATCACCGCATAGACACCACCGGCCTCATTCAAATCCTCCATATAGGTAGGTCCTGCCGGTGCCAGATGACAGAGATTCGGCGTCTTTTGGCTAATTTCATTTGCCAGGGAAATATCAAAATCAAAACCAATCTCATGGGCAATAGCAGGAATATGCAGCATAGAGTTTGTGGAGCAGCCCAGCGCCATATCCACTGTCAATGCATTCAAAATGGCATCCTCTGTGATAATATCCCTTGGGCGGATATTTTTCTCGTACATCTCCATCACCGCCATGCCCGCATGCTTTGCAAGTTTTAACCGCTCAGAATACACTGCCGGAATCGTGCCGTTTCCAGGAAGCCCCATTCCCAGCGCTTCAGTTAAGCAGTTCATGGAGTTGGCCGTATACATGCCGGAGCAGGAGCCGCAGGTCGGACATGCTTTGCACTCAAACTCATTGACATCCGCCTCGTCCATTGTGCCCGCCGCATAGGAACCCACCGCCTCAAACATGGAGGAAAGAGATGTCTTATGTCCCTTTACATGTCCGGCTAACATCGGACCGCCGGATACAAAGACTGTAGGCACATTCACCCTTGCCGCCGCCATCAAAAGCCCCGGCACGTTTTTATCGCAGTTCGGAATCATGACCAGTGCATCAAACTGATGGGCAATCGCCATACACTCCGTAGAATCTGCAATTAAATCTCTGGTAACCAGAGAATATTTCATACCGACATGTCCCATGGCAATGCCATCACAAACTGCAATCGCCGGAAACATCACCGGTGTACCGCCTGCCATTGCCACGCCCATCTTGACTGCCTGGGCAATCTTATCCAGATTCATATGTCCAGGTACAATTTCATTATAAGAACAGACAATACCCACAAGAGGCTTCTTTAACTCTTCCTCAGTCATGCCCAGAGCATTGAACAGGGAACGGTGCGGTGCCTGTTGCATACCAACCTTTACATTATCACTTTTCATGAAAAAACATCTCCTCTTTTTTCTTCTATCTATAATAAAATAAGTACTAAATAAAACAAGTATGATTCACAGAGACCTGCTAAATCCGCTCCATAATCAACTGCCCCATCTCTTTGGTTCCCACTAAGGTATTGCCCTCCGACATAATATCGCAGGTGCGGTAGCCGTCTGCAAGAACCTGTTTTATGGCTTTTTCTATGGCATCTGCTTCTACGTCCAAATCCAGGGAAAACCGGAGCAGCATCGCCGCCGAAAGCACTGTGGCAATAGGGTTTGCCTTATCCTGACCGGCAATATCCGGTGCAGAACCGCCGCTAGGCTCATACATACCAAACTTTGTCTCATTTAAGGATGCAGAAGCCAGCATACCAATCGAGCCGGTAACCATAGACGCCTCATCCGACAAAATATCCCCAAACATGTTCTCCGTCAAAATGACATCAAACTGTGCCGGATCCTTCACAAGCTGCATAGCACAGTTGTCTACCAGCATATGCTCTACAGTGACCTCTGGATAATTCTCTGCCACCTCATTGACCACTGCCCTCCAGAGCCGGGAGGAATCAAGCACATTTGCCTTATCCACACTGGTCACCTTTTTCCTGCGTTTCATGGCAATGTCAAATCCACGGATGGCAATCCTTCTAATCTCCTCCTCTGTATAGGTAAGCGTGTCATATGCACAACGCATGCCGTTTTCCTCGGAGGTACCCCGCTCGCCGAAATACAGCCCACCGGTCAGCTCCCGCATAATCATCATATCAAAGCCCCTGTCGGCAATCTCTTCCTTTAAGGGACATGCCGATTTCAGTTCCGGGTATAAAAGCGCCGGTCTTAAATTGGCAAACAGTCCAAGCTCTTTGCGAATCTTTAAAAGCCCCGCCTCCGGTCTTTTATCCGGCGGAAGCTGATACCACGGTGAGGTGGAGGTATTGCCGCCGATAGAGCCAAGCAGCACTGCGTCTGATTTTTTCGCTGCCGAGACCGCCTCATCCGTAAGGGGCACGCCGCAAGCATCAATGGAACATCCGCCCATCAGTATCTGGTCGTAATGAAATGTATGACCATACTTCTCTCCAATCTTATCCAGCACATCCATGGCAACCGAGACGACCTCCGGTCCAATCCCATCACCCTTAATGACTGCTAAATTATAATTCATTTAAACCATCCTCTCTTACAGCGCTCTTATGCAATGGTAAAATCGCCTGTCAAATACTGTGCAATTTGGAAATGGGCATACTTCAAGCCCAAAATGCATAAAAACTTAAACTATATCTTATACTATTTTCCGTCCTTTTTCAACCTTAAATTATGTATTTACTATATTTTGCAGTCTTTGAACACGCAACCACGAGCGTCACGCTTCGCGAGACTGCTCGGGTTCGCGGGCGCGCTCGGAT
>CAMWOF010000117.1 GCA_947175805.1 uncultured Clostridiaceae bacterium | reverse complement strand
AAGCGCAAGCCGTATGACCGGAATGACCATGAGTATGAGCATAGTGCTTGAGTCAGTCGTAATCACCATCGGCACGGGCAATAAGCTGGAGGTGGATG
Source organism: uncultured Clostridiaceae bacterium (assembly GCA_947175805.1). GTDB lineage: Bacteria > Bacillota > Clostridia > Lachnospirales > Lachnospiraceae > RGIG6919. The sequence goes on along the minus strand of CAMWOF010000117.1, from coordinate 7,222 downwards.
AGTCCAAGCTGAAGGAGGAAAGGATTACAACCCTGACGACTCTGTTTAAGGGCTCTAATTCCTATGCAGACCGTATTAGCCAGAGGTCTGCTGAAATTGCAGGCATCAGTACGGGAAAAAACCGGACGGCCAGCACTTATACCAGCAGCGGCACATATTCGGATACCATATCCAAGCTGATTGGAAATACGGTAGATAAAGAATTGTAGGATAATTAAATATTTTAAAAATTCCTATAACGAATTGTGGACAGTGTGCCGATACAGTAAATAAGAGATAGTGGAAATCTCTATCATTTATTGTATGCACAAATGGATTTGTGTTGAGTTTTATATTGCAGGCTAAGGATGGCGTTTTTTTGCAGACATATTTGTCTGTGTCTTTGTGATTCATGTATACCCCACCCTTACCTTAGAACAAATCGGTTGTGTTGCTATTTAATAACATATATGTCCGGCGCATGCCTGGCGGTCTCCTTCGGGTGGCTGCCTTTGTGCCGGATGATATGTTATACTTGATGATGCATGGATATGGATGTCAGGTGAACGAAGCACAGGAATCCACAATTTAAAAGGAGGAATCAGGGTATGAGTTCAGTATCACAGGTACAGGGAAGTACAATTGCGCAGGCAAATGAAACAGCGGAGACAAAAAAGAAATCTTCTGTTTCCGGTAAAACAGTGGGTAATCCGAAGCTCAGCGAGAAGGCAAGTAAGTATTACAGCGAGCTTAAGAAGAAGTTTTCCAATATGGATTTCATTCTTGTCAGCACAGACCAGAAGCAGCAGGCGGAGGCAAATGCAGCCAGCTATGCAAATCCTACCAAGACAGTGGTTCTGATTGACGAGGAAAAAATTGAGAAGATGGCGGAGGATGAGAATTACCGCAAGCAATATGAGGGTATTATTGCAAATGCGGGCAGCCAGATCTCAGAGCTTGCCAAGAGCCTGGGCAGCAACAGCAGCGTCAAGGGCTTTGGCGTGAAGATTGATGACCATGGCATGGCTTCTTATTTTGCAGTAGTGGATAAATCCTTTGCTGCCCAGAGAGACCGTATCGCCAAGAAGGCGGCGGACAAGAAGCAGGCAAAGAAGGCTGAGGAGAAGCGTGCTGCGAAGAAAGCTGCAGAGGAGCGGCTCAAAACAAAGCGGGAAGAAAATGGGAAGAAGGCAGATAAGGTTCCGGGAGAAGAGGATAGGGTAACCGTTCACGCATCTTCCATTGAAGAGTTGATAAAAAAGGTCGATGATGTTACCATGGAGGCGATGAGCGACCGGGCGCAGACGGAGGAAGAAAGAAAGGTAGGACAGAATTTCGATTTCCGTATGTAGCTTTATTTTGTGCTCCGGGACATCAATATCCCCGGACTTAACGGCGAGATGAATATTTACCGATAAAAGGAGGCTATAATGAGAGTAGAAAATTCTTATTCAAATAGCTACTATAGCGATGTTAAGGTAAAAGGAAGCCTGCAAACGGTGGAACAGTCTGCAGAGCAGCAAAAAAAGAGTTCAGAGTTAATCGACGGGGCTGTGAGCGTGAATATTTCCAGGCTGGGTTATACCTATGCGGGTGAACTGCCGGTTGATGACAGTCATGAGGTTTATCTGGCGAGACGACAGATGCGTCAGGGGATTGGTATTTCCACACGTATCAATGGCGAATTTGTAGGTATATTGGCAGAGAATTATAAGAATATGGCAGACAGTATCAAGGAAAATTATACTGGTGATGAATTTGACAGGCAGATGGGTATTTTGGATAAGGCGTATAAGCAGGCAAGTGAAGACTTGGCACATGAGTATACACAGCAGATGCGTATATTGTCCGGTGATATTGTTATAATGCCCAGTAGGCTAACAGATTCAGATTATTATTCAACAGCAGCAGAAGCAGAGGCTCACCGGAGGGAGTTTGATGCGGCATGGGATGCTAGAAAGCAGGTCATCAGCAGGGAAAAGGGTGAGCAGATTGAAAGTGATGTGCTAAAGTATCTGGAAGCTGCGAAAGCCTCTGTCCTTGATAAGTGCTTCTTTGACTGGCAGAACATGAAGAGTGTAAAAACAGATGTATTGAATTGTATGGATTTGCAGAAGATGGGAGCGTTTTTCATGGATAAAACGCATCAGGCAGATGTTTCAGGGGTTTCCTCTTTTGTCAGTGAAATTATTTCTGCTTATACAAACAGCTAATTGGTAGTTAAAAAGGCGAAGTCTATAGAAATTTCAAGGTCAAGGTGTGCAGAGGAGAAGTGCGGATGCACTTGGAAATGCCTATGAAAAAAATTTTGATTATAGAAGATGATATTTCAATTCGCACGGAGTTAAAGGAGCTTTTAGAGCATGCGGGCTATGAGGCATGCATGTTAGAGCGGTTTCAAAATACGGTGGAAGAGGCAGTCGGAGCAAACGCCGACCTTGTGCTCTTGGACATCAATATCCCCGGACTTAACGGCGAGATGGTATTAAAACAGCTCAGAAAACAGTCCGATGTCCCTGTGATTATGGTAACCAGCAGTGCTTCGGAGACGGATGAGGTGCTATCTATGAGCTTCGGGGCGGATGATTATATCACCAAGCCGTACAACCCAACCATTTTGCTGCTCAGAATCAGTGCACTTTTCAAGCGGTTGGATCACAGCGGCGTTGCACAGACGTACCGCGATCTGACGGTAAATCCCTCAAAGGGTATTTTGACGAGAGGGGCGGAGGAGCTGTTCTTGACAAAAAATGAGATGATAATTTTTCAGATGCTTTTGAACAACCAAAACAGGATTGTATCAAGAGATGAGCTGATGACAGATTTGTGGGATAATGACGAATATATCAATGACAATGCCCTGACGGTAAATATCAGCCGTCTTCGTACAAAGCTGGCACAGTTCGGCTATGAGGATGCCATTGAGACGAGAAAGAAGCAGGGCTATATTTTAAATCCATAACAGGGTAGTGTAAAGAGTAATTTTATGAGCTGCAATAAAAATATTCACGGTTCGGGCACAACATATTACAATGTGTCCGAACCGTGAATTATTTGCGCGAAGGCAAAGTGAGGGCACAAGATGTCCAGCATATTTCCCTACTGCATCTCATCGTCCTCTGCTTTGGAAGCTCTCGCTGCAACCTCCTTCTCCTGTATATCAGACGGAACCTGCTCATATCTGGCAAAGGAATAGGAATAGGTTCCACTGCCGCCGGTGATGGAACGCAAATCTGTATTGTAGCCGTAAAGCTCCATATAAGGGATATCTGCGATAATCTCCTGGCAGCCGCCGTCCGTCGGATTCATGCTGAGGATGCGCCCACGCCGCTTATTCAAATCGCCCATGATATCGCCGGTATATTTGTCAGGTACCAGTACCTTTAATGCAGCTATCGGCTCTAGCAGAATCGGTTTTGCATCCATGATGCCCTTCTTAAAGGCTTGTATAGCGGCGACCTTAAATGCCATTTCGGAGGAGTCCACCGTATGGTAGGAGCCGTCATATAGCACGGCTTTTACACCGAATACAGGATATGCCGCCAAAGGTCCGCTGAGCACTGCCTCCTGGATACCCTTTTCGACAGCCGGGAAATAATTCTTAGGCACTGCACCGCCTACAACGCATTGCTCAAATACATAAGGTGTCTCTAAATCTCCCGACGGCTCAAAGGTCATTTTTACATGACCGTACTGCCCGTGTCCGCCGGATTGCTTTTTATACTTATACTCAACATCGGATTTTTTCAGTATCGTCTCGTGGAATGCAATCCTTGGTTTTTTCAGTTCAATTTCTACCTTATACCTGTCTAAGAGCTTTGAGGCTACAACCTCTAGCTGTTGGTCGCCTATGCCGTAGAGAAGTGTCTGGCCGTTGGCAGGATCGTTTTCAACCTTAAGGGTCAAATCCTCTAACATCAGCTTTTGAAGAGCCTGAGAAACCTTGTCGTCATCACCTTTTCTTTTCACAAGGTATCTCTTGTAGGTATATGGGGTGGAGATAGTGGTGCGGATATAGGCAACCGGATTTTTCTGCGTAGAGAGGGAATCTGTTGTTGTCACGGACGCCAGCTTTGCCAATGCACCGATATCGCCTGCATGCAGTTCCTTTGTCTCCTCCGGCTTATTGCCGCAAAGCACATAAAGCTTTCCAATTTTTTCCTCAACGCCTTTGTGATGGTTGTATAAAATGTCGTCTGTCTTTAGTACGCCGGAATTTACTTTAATTAATGAATACTTACCGATAAAAGGATCTGCAATTGTTTTCCAAACATAAGCGGATTTTGACTTTGAAAAATCATAGTCCGCATTAAATATCTCGTTGGTTTTTGTGTTAATGCCAGAGCAGCTGCGCTTTTCCGGGCTTGGAAGGTATTTCACAATGTCAACCATCAATGTGTAGATACCCCGTGCCAATGTGTTAGAGCCCATTAGCACCGGTACAATACCGCCTTCTGCCACATTTAAGCGGAGCGCCTGCCTGATTTCGTTTTCTGAGAATTCATCCCCGTTAAAATAGCGCTCCAGAAACTCTTCGCTCGTTTCGGCAACGGATTCCAGCAGTGCCGTTCTGCATATCTCGAGGTTCTCGGCAGAATACTCAGGAACCTCCATTTTTTCTATGTTTCCGTCAGGCGTCCAGCGTTTTGCGCGCTGCTGCAGGACATTAACATATCCCACAAACTCTTTATTTTCCCGCACAGGGAGATGAAACGGTGCAATGCATTTGCCGTACATATCCTGTAAGTCCTGTACGACCTGACGGTAGCTTGCGTTGTCGTTATCCATGTTCGTCACGAAAATCATGCGGGGTAATTTGTATTTTTCGCAGATTTCCCATGCCTTTTTTGTGCCGACTTCAACGCCGTTTTTACCTGATACTACGATAATGGCAGCATCAGCGGCACTCACTGCTTCTTCCACTTCTCCCACGAAATCAAATGCCCCGGGAGTATCCAAAATATTAATCTTTGTGTCGTCCCAAATAATTGGAATCACTGAGGTGCTAACGGAAAAATGGCGTTTTATCTCCTCTTTGTCATAGTCGCTGATGGTGTTGCCGTCTGTCACCTTCCCCATACGGGTTGTCATCTTTGCCAGATATGCCATAGTCTCTACAAGGCTTGTTTTCCCGCATCCGCTATGACCGAGTAAAACCACATTTCTGATTCTGTCCGTTGTAAAAATATCCATAAAACCCTCCCTTTCTATGTATTACAAATCTGTTGTAATAGATTTTTAGTTCTGGACGAAATTGGAGTCGGCATAGGACATTAATTCTGAGGACTGCACAATAACATCCTTTACCCTGTCGAAGCAGTCCAGAATCTTAGGAGAAAATACACCGCACTCTCCGTTGTGAATCATCGCCACTGCCGTATCCGCCGCATATGGCGTCTTGTAGACACGCTTGCTGACCAGGGCATCATACACATCCACGATGGAAACCACTTGTGCCCAGATTGGGATATCCTCTCCCTTCAGCCCGTCAGGATAGCCCGCGCCGTCATAACGCTCATGATGATGTCTGCAGATATCATAGCAATATCTATAAAAATCACTCTCATCCTGTTTAAAATGCTCCAAAAGCTCACAGCCGTAGGTGGTATGCTTTTTCATTTCCTTAAACTCTTCCGGCGTTAATTTGGCAGGCTTCAACAGGATACTGTCAGGAATTGCAATCTTCCCGATATCGTGCAGAGCGGATGCATTGACCATTAAATCTATCTGTTCTTTTGTCAGCCCATATTCAGGGTAGTATTTCATCAGACAGTTCAATATGATACGCGTAAAATAGCGCACTCTCTTGATGTGCTCCCCGGATTCCAGGCTCCGGAATTCTACAACGGAGCTTAAGGCATTGACAAGAAATTCATTGCTCTTTTCCAATTTTTCACGGCTGGCAATCAGCTCTTTTGTCCGCTCCTCCAGCTTCTTTTCCATATTGATTCTGTTTTCAAACAGCTCAAGGATGTTGATAGTGCGGCGCATAACCACCCTTGATTCAAAAGGCTTATAAATGATATCGGAGACGCCGTATTCGTATGCCTTTACATCCGTCTCGGCGGTGGCCTCACCGGTAATCATAATTACCGGAATCGTCTCCATATAGCCATGATCCCGCATATATTCGATGACATCAAGACCTGTCTTTATCGGCATCATCAAATCAAGGAACAGTAACACGATTTTGTCATGCTGGGCTTCTAAAATCTCGATGGCCTGTTCGCCGTCCTGGGCTTCTAAGATGTTAAACTGCTCCTCAAAAATCAGCTTTAAAATACCGCGGTTAATCTCTGCATCATCTGCAATTAATATTGTCTTTTTTTCAAGTTCCTTTTCAATATTCATGGCATACCCGCTCCTTTTTTGTATATTTGAACATATCTTCTCTTATTATATCTTCACTGCATATCATCGCGCAAGAGCTTTTTATAAATATTTCTCGAAAATTTGGGCAAAATATCATGCTTTAAATGCTGCTAACTGCCTGCTCTAATTCCGTGATAAATTTCTCTGCCGCCCTGGAAAGCGTCTGGTATTTTTTCCAGACTACGGACAGGCTTAAGCTCCGTTCCGGCTCAATGCGCTGAAAGCACAGGTCGGTTCCAAGTGTGTTGACAAGTCCATCTAAGGTGACAAGGCAGCCCATGCCCTCCTCCACCATTAATGCGCCATTGTATGCCAGATTATAAGTGTTCGTGATGTTTAATTCCTCCGGCTTTTTTCCAAGCCACTTGAAAAAGCCAGGACTGCTTATGATCTGTCTGGACATAATCAGGGGAATATCCCACAAATCCTTTATTTCTATCTGCTGTTTTGCAGCAAGGGGGAAGCTCTTTTGCATTAGAAGCCCCCAGGTCTCCTGGTAGGGCAGATTCATGTATTCATATTTTGACTGGTCAATTTCACCGTACAGCACGCAAAAATCAAATAAACCCTTGTCCAGCCGGTCAACCAAATCGGCGCTGTCCCCGCTGGTCAGATGGAAATGCACCTCTGGAAATGCAGATTGTATTTGCTGCGCCACCCGGAACAGATTGCGGATAGAGACGGATTCGCCGGCACCGATATAAATGTCGCCGGAAAGGGAGTCGCAGGGGCTTTTCATTTCCTGCGCCGTCCTGTGGGCAAGACTGACAATTTCCTCCGCCCGCTTGCGCAGAAACAGTCCATCATCTGTCAGGGTAAGCTTTCTTTTTCCCCGGATAAACAATTGCTTTCCAAATTCCTGTTCCAAATC
>CAMWOF010000116.1 GCA_947175805.1 uncultured Clostridiaceae bacterium | reverse complement strand
ACTCAGGATGATTGTCATTCCGCAGAAATGCAGCCAGCATTTGATTAAACAGGAATATGGGAATAACCACTTTAATAGGCATTAAATAGGAGCCAGCCAATGGAAGCAGACTGCTATCCGCACCAAAAAACAACAGAATTGGCTTTTCAAATAATAGAATTGCCAGCCACGACATGATGGCAAGCATGACAGAACCAATAACGGAAACTGTAAAATATTCATTTTCATTTCCACTTTTCTGTGTTTTCTGCCCTCTGACCGTGCTAAAAATGACAGAACCACCAATACCCATCAGCAATCCCAAGCTGTAAACAACATTCCATACAGGAGCGACAACTGCCAATGCTGCGGTTCCGTCCGGACCCTGGTACTGTCCGACCATTGCCATATCCACAAGCGAATACACGGAAGCAATCATAGCGCTTCCAAAGGCAGCGGACAAATACTTCAAATAGATAGGTTTAATTTTCCCATTCAACAAATCCATCATTTTTCCTCCTGACAAACAAAAGACCGGACAAGAAAGACGAACAGGAACAGTCTTCTTATCCGGCACTTTCATACGCAAAAGGAACCCTCCGATAACTGTATGTCCGCTATCTTATCCGGCCTTATACTTACGATTATAAGTCCTCCGATAACTGCTACATAGTTTAACAGCAAAAATTTAGTTTGTCAAACCCAAGTTGTTTTTACAGAACCTGTCTGCTTAACAATTAATCATATTCATAGTGTTCATTTGTTTTCTGTGATTTATTGAATTGATCAACAGCAAATTAATCCGTAAACAAACTGATACCGGAGAACATATTGTGAAGCCTGTGCTCATCAAAAGGAAGATACTCGGCAATGGTCAGACCGACAACATCTGAATTATCAGTGATATTTTTCAGTATGGCAGTCAGTTTCTCAATCGTCATCCTGCCGCTGCCACTTCCATCTCCAACCAGATCCTTATTTGCAAAGTAGGTGGAGTGGAACAATGACGCATCCAGCACATCAATATCAAGATGAATGAGGATATGATCGAAGCGATCCATAAATGCCCGTATCTCATCATCAGATACAAATTCCTCCGTTTGAACTTTGAAGTCAACGCCCGCATCTTTCAGAAACTTCTCCTGGTAATCATGCAGTCCCTGCAAACCGACATAGAGAATTTCATCTGCCCGGAATTTCCTGTTCTTCATCAAGCCAGACAGCGAACTGTCACCATTTCCCATAAGCGATCCCAATACCATTGCATGGGCATTTGGATAACCATCTTCCACAGTCGACACATCAGGGTGGGCATCTATCCAGATAATTCCCGTATTTTCATATAACCCATGCAGATAATCGAAGGGAGCCTGAGAAACCACACAGTTTCCACCAATAGTAATAATTCTATCGGGTTTTGCTTCTTCAATCACAGACATCGCATTTTTTATTCCAGCAAGGACTTCGTCTTTTGCATAGATTCCCCCTGTTACGCTGCGTTCTTTGCCATCAGGCGGGGCAATTTCCACCTTGAGCAAAGGCTGCTCCTTATTCTCCGGAAGAATGTGTGCCAGCAAATTTGCACCAAAATAATATGTTTCCAGACCACCACTCACATAGTCAGGATAAAGTAATCGGATTGTTTTCATACATACATCTCCTTGTTACGATTAATTGAACATCCTTAACATCGAAATTATATCTCAATTTCTTACAGATTTCCATGGAAAATCGCACAAAAAACCTGACAATTCAAATACTTCTTGAGTGCCAAAAAACCAAGGTTTATTCTTCGAGCATCATCAAGTAACTGTCCAGCCTTGCATTCACATAACCTGCAAACAGCTTTTGCATTGCACCAAGATTATGCTTTACATGATATTCATCGAACGCATTGATGGAATAAACTGCCAAAATAACATCTGCAAATTAGTATGAAACAAGAGGACAGGCTGTCTTATTTCCCGTCCTCTTGTCATAATCCATTTACACTTACTCGACTTTTACCTTAATCTTCATTCCCCTGATACACCTTGCGGTTCTCTCCCCGTCTGACTGAGCTGAAGCAGATTCCCTGATACTTCATTGACCTGACGGAACGATTCTTCCACTTCCTGGGCAACACTCTTCTGCGTCTCTGTCTCTCCCACAATCTGCTCCGCCTGTGCAATGGTATTTTCCACCAGATTCTCCATTTGCCCTACCATATGTAAAACCTCTTCGCTATGTCCTCTGGTATCCGCACCGGAATCCGTAGCGACCCTTGCCTTTTCCTTTGATTCCTCCTGAAGGACGCCGATTTGTTCCGCCTCTTTTTCCACTTCCTTCAGTTTTTCCAACCCCTTTGTCACATTCACTATATTCTCCTGATTCGAAACATGCACTTTCTCCAGCAAGTCAAAGATTCTACGAATAATTCCGGCAATAGCATCACTCGCCTGTTTGGAATTCTGTGCCAGCACTCCTACTTCTTCTGCCACCACGCTAAAGCCTTTTCCCATATCACCCGCTCTTGCTGCTTCTATGGAAGCATTTAACGCAAGCAGGTTTGTCTGGCTGGCAATGCCCGCAATCGTATCTGCAAAGCCTGATACATCCTTCATCCCCGCCTGCAGATTCTCGACCAGGCTCTCTGTATGCCTTGCCGAATGCTCGATTTCCCCGATTTCGTCCATCGTGCTCTGCATCATTTCCATATAGCGGTGCAGCTTGTCAGATGTTTCTTTTGATATTTCCAGCATTTGCTCCATATTGCTTACCACACCATCCACGTTTTGATTCAATCCGTGAATGGAATCACGGACAGAATCCACAAAGCGGGAACTCTCCTGACATTCCTGAAGCGTCGCCTGTACAGAACCCGTAATTTTTTCATTCGTCTCCGTAAAACCATGAATACAGCTTTCCAGCTGCTCTACCACACCGCTTAATTCTCCCGATGCCTTTTCGCACTCTTCCACCAGCGCTACGGTCTGTCTGGTATCCGCAAACCGGACAAGCATCTGATGGGACAGTTCCGCAATTTTTACACAAATCAGGCTCATTACGACACTCTCCAGTAAAAATCCGATGGAACGGCTGATAAACCACATCATATCTGTCTCATACTCAATCTGCTGCACATTCAATGAGCGGAAATACAAAGAGAGCACCAATAAAATATAGGAAACCACAGAAACCCGTATGGTAAATTTCTTGTCATAATAAAATAAGCTGAACACCATAGCAAAACCATATGTCATATAGATACCGATTGCTGCGTTCGTAGCCATCAGCGCCACCAATGCAGCAAGAGCAAAGGTTGTAACATATTTCATAACGCCAATCGGTGTATTCAGCTTATAAGCGATTCCCGGTCCCTGCGTTACAACCACAGCAACCATCGTAAGCAGAACCAGCTCTCCTATTTTTGCCTGAAAAATACCGACAAGCGATAAAACAATCAGCACCGGATAGACAAGAATCAGCCACCGTAACGCCTTTACTGCCGTTTTTGTTACTCTCTTGTCATTTTCATAAAAAAAATTCTCCTCCATATTCATGTGAAATACTGCCTCCCGTTTTCTATTTTTACTTTTTTCATTAGTCTCCTCCAAAAGTATTTTTTCATTGGTCAACATTATATTATACTTGAAAACCGATTTGTGCATTTTGGGACAATTTGCACTTTGGGGGGTATAATTTGTTATCTTTGGGATAATTAGGTTATTTGGTGGGATAATTCATAAGAATTCTTGTAATAAACATTCCATCACTAACCTCAAAGTCTGTCTCCCCATGATAATTTGACACTGCTTTCATAATGCTCTTAACGCCAATTCCGCTGCCATATTTCGATATAGGCATTCCATTATGGAATTTTATATCCTTGGCACAAGTATTTATAAACTGTATAACAACCTTATTACCTTTTTGGTCTATATTTATCTTAATCTCTTTCTGCTCTGCATCTGAATGTATACAGCCATGTATTGCATTTTCAAATACATTTGCAAGAATTGCCACTAAATCAATATCGCGAATCGGTATACTCTTCCCCAATTTGATATCCATTGTCACAGCAATGCCGTTTTCCTTTGCCCTGCTCTCATATACGGATAAAATGCTTCCTGCCGCAACATGTCTGCAAATTCTTTTTACCTGTGTACTCTCTATATCCTCACGGTATTGCTTCAGGTAGGCAAGAAGTTTTTCCATATCATTATTTCTTATGTATTCTTCCATCAAAAGACAGTGATGGCGGATATCATGGCGCACTCTTGATGCTTCCTCCTCTGATTTTCTCACGATCTCAAGCTGATTTGTCAATAACTGCTCATTCACCTCAAGAAGTTCCTTCTCACCTTTGTAATAGTGCTCCCTCCCCAAATGGACATACATACGGAATACTGCATACTGAAAAACTCCGACAATGGAAAAAATATATATGGTACGGGAAACATTAAATATCGAAAACTCCTGCATATTAGGCCAATACGCCATCACTGTTCCCGAATATGTTGTTATAAAAACAAGTGAAATTATAAAATAATCCATCTCTTCAATCAGAAAATCAACACCCTCCAAAAAAGGTTTTCTCACCCTGCAAAATGTAACCAAAAGTATCAGTAACACCATGATAAACCGAACTAAAATATCCGCCCACACATTACTATCAAACAACCAGCGTGCCACATCCACACCACAGGAAATACAAACTGAAAACAAATAAAAACTTATTGAAATTTTATACAGTGACAAGTAAATACCGTCACTGCTCATAAATGTACAAAAAATACAGATAAACACAATGGAAAGAAATGCTGCAAATTTAACAAAACTTGCAGCGTCAAAAAAATACCACATACTAAAACTTATAACTATCATAAGATAATATCCTATGTAGCAGAAAACAGTTTTTTTCATAGACAATTTCGGTCTGTCCAGCATAAGAAAAAAGAACAGCATAAGACCTGCGCTCATACAGTTGCGCAAGACTGCCACCAAAAAAGTACCGCCTAACATATTACAATAACTCCTTTCTATTCCTCGGAAAAATAATACTCAAAATATTTTTTCTTAAATTCCGCTCCTCTGTTTTTTGGAATAAAAACACTGGAGCTGTTATCCATAAATATCTCACATTTATCCACTTTCACAATGTGATTCATATTAATGATATAAGATGTTCCACACCTTGTAAATTGTGAAAACCTCCGTAGTCTTTCAAACATTTCCTTTGCAGTAATCCGAATCTTTAAAACCTCATCTACCAAATGAACAATCTGATAATTTCTTTCAGACTCACAATAAATAATCTCATCCTGCATTAACTGGCGGTAACTGTTCCCAACCTTAAATACTATGGACTTTTCCTGCCTTTTGCCCATAACCTCCATACTGATATCCATCACATGATAAAATTTTTCCTTCTCCAATGGTTTTACCAGATACTGTATTGCATCAACTTCATATGCACTCAAGGCATGCTCATAAGAAGTTGTTAAGAATACTATAGGGACATGCCTGTCATCTTTTCTCAGTTCTTCTGCCGCATCGATACCAGTCTTTCCAGACATAAAAATATCCAAAAGCAGTAAATCAGGCAAATTTTTTTCTTCATCAAACCAGATAAGCATCTCCTCTGCATTCTGAAATCTAATAATTCTATATTGTATATGTGGATTTTTTTCACATCTGTACAACTCAAGCCACTCTTCTATTCTGCCTAATTGTTCTAAATCATCATCACATAAAACTATTTCGTACGTCATCTTAATCTCCATTTTTGTACACTATTATTTCATGCTAACTAATCAATATTTGTCTTGCAACAAAAAAACTCATAAAAATTTATTATAACAGATTATTTTACTAAATTGTTATCTTCGGGATAATTATGTAGTTTTGTGGGATAAAAATCATTTGACTTTCCCCTTCAGATGGGAATCTCTTATTACATTTGACGTTGATTTAATAAATGCCTATCATTTCAGCAAGTTAAGACTGTGATATATTTTCATTCTTCCGAATTTCAACAAGACGATCAATCAATTCTGTATCGCTGTCTGAGACATAGAATGTAGGTGCTGTCATTTCTTTTCGTTCCATTTCCTCGTAAACATCGGTACTTCAATAAATGTTCGATTCATATGTATATTATCCTATCACAAACCAAACATTTTTCCGTGTCCACAATAAATCTTTTTGGGATTGATTCGATGTATTAAATTTACACTCTCTTCTGCCTTTTCATAATCTTCATAACACCAAGCCATAGAAGGAGAGATTATATTTTGCATAGCATCGCCTATGAAAGCTTCTCCTGTTTGAAGCAAAACTCCCACAGAACCTATTGTGTGACCCGGAAGCTTGATTACTTTTCCGTCTATTCCATATTCCTGCAAGGACATTTCATTTTCTAAAACAGTAATGGAATCCACCGGATCAATTTTACATTTCTTAATATTGCAATTAGACACCCATGTGTAGATATTTCCCCATATGCCTTTTCCGTAAACCTTACGCTTGGTGCCTTTTTGTAACAGCTCCAAATCCTCTGCTGATATTCCTACAGGGCAGTTCAGGCTCGTTGATAAATATAACGCATTTTGGCAATGGTCAAAATGACCATGGGTTAATAAGATAAGTCTTACATTGGCGCATTGACAGGCATTTAAGACCTTGTCTCTATATTTTTCGGTTCCTGTGTCTATCAGTATACTTTCTTTATTGCCGTGAATTATGTACACATTTGCCGAGCCACATGGAATTGGTTCTATTTCAGTCATAAAATTCTCCTTAATCGAAACAATATCAATCCCACCAAAACGTCCATACATTGCTATCCAAAGTCATTGCAACATATGAAGCCATACCGCCCATTCCAAGAGTCTCACTACAAAAAGCACACTGCTCTTTCGCAATAAGCACTGCGGTTTCCTTACTTGTAATTGGCTCATTCAAATAAAAAGTAAGCGTGTCATGGGTAATAATTGCGGGTTTAGCCCCATATTCATCATACCAATATTTGCACATAGCTATCATTATATCTGTATCAGGGCACTCATTCCAGCCGCCAAATGGAAGCCATGCAAAAATTTCATAGGGCTTATCTGTAGGTACATGAATCAGATAAGCTTCACCCTCAAATGTATCAACCGCAGGTAAGCAGCTCTCCTGCCCATTACTATCTAAAGAAAGCCACATATCAAGAAGCTCATTATCAATGGATATAAATTCTTCCCCATAGTAGCTCTCCAGTTGGGCATATCGTTCATCAAATAATTCCTTTCCGTTAGAATATTCAACAGACAACATTGAATTTATATATGACTCCGAACCGCCTTCCTTTTCATAAATGCCTTCTATAAAAT
>CAMWOF010000115.1 GCA_947175805.1 uncultured Clostridiaceae bacterium | reverse complement strand
TCTTCATCCCTTGATTTACCTAAATTCAATAGACAAACAATTTCTTATTCAGTAAAAATTGAAATCAAATTGTGTTATTTTTTTACACAATTTATTTGACAAAAAACAGGGAAATAAACATAAAAAACTGTCGGCCTATCGATTTAAAAGCGTTATCATTTCTTCTATATTAGAAACGCCAATCAATTCAATATCTTTAAAATTCTTTATCTTATCTACATTTGCCTGGGGCATAATACATTTTTTAAAACCAAGCCTTGCAGCTTCTTTTGCTCTCTGCTCTGCCATGGATACGCCGCGCACCTCGCCTGCCAGCCCCACCTCGCCAAATATTACCGTGTCGCTCATTATCACGGTATTGCGGAAGCTGGACACCAATGCCGCCACAATCGCCAGGTCAATGGCAGGCTCCGAGAGCCGCAGTCCCCCGGTGAGATTCACATAAGCATCACAATTTCCCATCTGTATGCCTGCACGCTTCTCTAATACCGCCATCAGCAGGTTCACGCGGTTAAAATCAATTCCCACCGCCGTGCGCCGCGGTATATTAAAATTTGTGAAAGAAACCAATGCCTGAATTTCTGCCAGCAGCGGCCTTGTCCCCTCCACAGAGCACAAAACCACCGTGCCTGACGCATCCTCAGGTCTTCCGCTCAGCATGACCTCGGAAGGATTTGACACCTCACTGAGTCCGAGCCCCTTCATCTCAAATACACCAATCTCATTGGTAGAGCCAAACCTATTTTTCACACCCCGTAAAATCCGATAGACAGAGCTTCGTTCTCCCTCAAAATAAAGAACTGTGTCTACCATATGTTCTAAGGTGCGCGGCCCTGCCACCATACCGTCCTTCGTCACATGCCCTACTACAAATATCGCAATATTATTCATCTTCGCAATCTGCATCAGCCGCCCTGTTACCTCACGCACCTGGGATACGCTGCCTGCCGCGGAGGTCACCGATGCTGCAGACATGGTTTGAATAGAATCTATTATCACCGCCTTCGGCGAGGTTTTCACAATTGCATTCTCTATCGTATCCAAATCGGTGTCACAGATGAGCTGCATATCCTTCTCAAAGCCGCCCAAACGCTCCGCCCGCATTTTAATCTGCTGCAGGGACTCCTCGCCGGAAGCGTAAAGCACATTGTAATTTTCATTCACCAGTGTACGGCATACCTGCAGCAGCAATGTAGACTTCCCAATTCCCGGATCTCCGCCCACTAAAACAAGAGAGCCGGGTACAATGCCGCCTCCCAAAACCCTGTCCAATTCTTCATAACCTGTTCCAATACGCGGGGTATTCTCAGAAGTTACCATAAAAAGAGAAGTAGGCACCTGCATACTTTTGCTATCGGTATGCTTTGCGGTGCCTGCCGTCTTTATTTCCTCTACAAATGTATTCCAATTTTTACAGGATGGACACTGCCCCATCCATTTTGCAGATTCATACCCACACTCCTGGCAAAAGAAAACAGTCTTATTCTTCGCCATGATGCTCTCCCTCTTTTAATCCATCTTGTCTATCTTTACAAACACCTTTGCCCCTTCAGTGAGCTCCACGCTTAAATTCAGCTTGCCCCCCAGGTTCGTCTTTACCTTGCCCACATATACATCATCGATGTAGGTCTTATATTCTCTTGAGGCTTCTAACTCCAGAGTAATCTGCGAATCCGTAGTCCCTTCTACATAAAAGGTAATATGCTTATCTGTCTCGTTGAAATCGAATACTGCAGTTCCCGGAACAGATTCATAAACAAAGGAGCCATTTTTCTCCAGCTTCGTAATCTCATGAAAGGTCTTTACCTTAAACTTATCCCCATTGTATTCAAAGCCGTCCTTTTTCGTTTTTGTGTCGAGCGTATAATCTCCAAAACTTAAATAGCCATTATCCTCCTTACGGATTAACTCTGATACAACCGCCATACTTATCCTCCTAATCTTTTCCTGTGTTTCATATAATCTGCTGTACATAAGTCCTTACGCAGAGACAGGTTTCTTGTCAATTTTGACATTTCCCGACTGCCTCTTTTATAAATCACATTATATCGCATTTTATGACAAGTTTCCAGTATCATTTTATGGATATTCTATTCTATTTTTTCATCCCGTACCGGTCTTACGCGAAACGTCACCTTATCATCCCTGACACCCATAGTTACATGGTCACCTTTTTTTACGGTGCCGTTTAATATTTCCTCTGCCAGCATATCCTCTACATGTGTCTGAATCGCCCGCTTTAATGGTCTTGCGCCATATTTCTTATCGTATCCTTTTTTGAAAATAAAGTTCTTAACCGGCTCTCCATAGCGCAGAGAAATATCCATTTGCTCCCTTATGCGCTTTACCAGAGATTTCAGAAGCATATCTACAATCTGTTTCACTTCCTCCTCTGAAAGTGCATGGAATACAATCGTCTCATCAATACGGTTTAGAAATTCAGGCTTAAAAAGACGCTTCACCTCTTCCATCACACTGTCTTTCATATGCTGATGATCCTTCTTTGCATCCTCCTCAGAGGCAAAGCCGAGACGCTTCGGCTCCACAATCCGCTGTGCTCCGGCATTGGAAGTCATAATAATAATCGTGTTCTTAAAATCCACCTTACGTCCCTGGGAGTCTGTAATCCGCCCGTCGTCAAGCACCTGAAGGAGCATGTTAAACACATCCGGATGCGCTTTTTCTATTTCATCGAACAAAATGACAGAATAGGGGTGCTTTCTCACCTTTTCACTTAATTGTCCACCCTCCTCAAAGCCCACATAGCCCGGTGGTGAGCCAATCATTTTAGAAACACTGTGCTTTTCCATATATTCCGACATATCCACGCGTATCATCGCCTGTTCATCGCCAAAAACAGCCTCCGCCAACGCCTTGGAAAGCTCTGTTTTCCCCACACCGGTCGGACCGAGGAACAAAAACGAGCCAATCGGACGGTTCGGATCCTTCAATCCCACACGCCCGCGCTTCACCGCCTTTGCCACTGCGTCTACAGCTTCACTCTGTCCGATAACACGCTTATGCAGGATATTAGAAAGCGCCATCAGGCGTTTTGATTCCTTCTCTGCCAGCCTACTGACAGGAATCTTGGTCCACATAGACACCACTGCAGCAATATCTTCTTCATTCACTGCGGATTTTTTCCTTCCGAGCTGCCTTTGCAGGCGCTTTTGTTCCTCTGCAATCTGTTCAGAAAGTGCTGTCTGCTCTGTCTTAAGGGCTGACGCCAACACAATATCCCCCTCCGCCAAAGCATCCTCCAGATCCAGCCCCAATGCTTTCATCTTTCGCTCCAGCTCCAGATGCTTTTCTGAGCGGGAGTAGTATTGCAGCTTCTTTTTCGAGGCAGCTTCGTCAATTAAATCAATTGCCTTATCTGGTAAGAACCTGTCATTAATATATCTGACGGACAAATCTACTGCCGCCTCCAATGCAGCATCCGTGATTTCAACCCCGTGGTGGGCTTCATAGCAGCCCCTAAGCCCCTGCAAAATTGCCACAGCCTCTTGCCTGGAGGGCTCTTCCACCTGTACAGGCTGGAATCTGCGCTCCAGCGCCGCATCCTTTTCAATGTATTTTCTATATTCCGCACTGGTGGTAGCTCCAATCATCTGCAGCTCCCCCCGGGACAATGCAGGCTTTAATATATTAGAGGCATCGATAGCTCCCTCTGCACCGCCTGCACCAATAATCGTATGCAGCTCATCTACAAACAATATGATATTGCCGTCTGCCCTTACCTCTGCAAGCATGCGTTTGATTCGCTCCTCAAACTCTCCCCGGTACTTAGAGCCTGCCACCATTCCTGATATATCCAGTGTCAGCAGACGTTTATCCTTCAGCGTATCAGGCACCTCGTCCGCCACAATCAGTTCTGCCAGGCCTTCTGCAATTGCAGTTTTGCCTACTCCAGGCTCGCCAATCAGGCACGGATTATTCTTCATTCTTCTGGACAAAATCTGCATAACACGCTGCATCTCCACAGAGCGTCCTACTACCGGGTCCATTCTGCCGGCCTTCGCCAATGCCGTCAAGTCCCGGCTAAACTGATCCAGGGTCGGCGTTGCGGATTTCTTTTTCTTTTTTCCCTTTGGCCGCTCCATCTGCTCCGTCGGCAAATCAGAGGCAATCGCCTCCATAATATCCGATGCCAGTTTCTCAATATTTATCCCTATTGTTACAAGCAGTCTCGTCGCCACACATTCCGTATGCTTCAACATCACTAACAGCATATGTTCTGTGCCTATCTCAACGGCGCCCAACGCCCTCGCCTCTTTTTTGCTCTGCTCTAAAATTTCATTACACGCTTTTGAAAATATGCTTTTGCTCGTCACTGCAACACCGGTGTCACTGAGCATCTTTGAAATTAACTTCTCCACACGCTTTGCATCTACACCGCTCATATTCAGAATATAGCCTGCCATTCCCTGCTTCTCATTTAACAGGCCTAAAAGCAAATGCTCGCTGCCAACGTATTCATGCCCCAGTCTTTGCGCCGCTTTTTTTGCTTCCTTCATTGCATTTTTTGCACTTTTTGTATATTCCATTTTGCTCCCTTTCCAAGTCCACTGCCATCCATCACAAAGGAAATGGCACATTTTTTATTGTCCAGTTTACAGTTCTTGATTCCTATATGAATCAGATGCTCCGAAAATGCATATAAACAGCCACAATTTCCGCCTCATAATCCTCATGCTTTTTCCCCAATGTCTTTTTTGCTGATTTGCGGAATTCCATGACAGAAGGCTCCTTTATCACCAACGCCGCAATGTGGGCGGCATAATTCTCTTCCAGTGAAGTATGCTGTCCGATATAGTCTACAATCTCCTGCTGAAATTTTTTGCGCTGCGTATTCGTCAGAGATGAAAAAGCCGGCGCATCCTTTCCTGTTTCCCGCCTGGAATCGGTATGTCTGCCAGCCTTCTCCACAGGCTTGTCAGGCTTCGGTTTGTCCGCCGCCTTTCCCGCCTTTGCCAGCTTATCTGTCTTTCCCGTCTTTGTCAGCTTATCTGTCTTTGCCGGCTGCTCCGCTTTCGCCTTTTCAGCAGACTTTTTCTGTTTCGCTGCCTGGTTTGTCTCCTTTTTTTCTTTCCCCGTCTTTTTTTTGGTGTTTTTCACCTTTGTCTCCTCCGAAGCAGCCGCTTTGCCAATAACAGGCATTCTCTGCTTTAGAATACCCAGCGCCTTGGAGGTTTTATTCATATTTGCCTTGGTATTTGCCTGCTGCCATTCAAGCTTCATATCAGCATCAATATCCTCTGCCTCTTTACACGGCTCAGCAAACCCGGCAATCGGCAATTCTGTCATCCCATGCTCCACCTTAAACAGACAGTCCCGGATAGAGACACCACACACAATCAGCACATCGGAATTCAATGCCGACGCCTCCGAAATTGCATGCAAATACCCTTTATCCTTAGAAACCACATAAATCTGTTCTACATCTCCCTGGGCGATAAAATATCCCAAATCACAGGACAGCCTGAAATCCAGCGCATTGCTCCCACGCTGATTCATATATTCCACCTCGATTGTGATATTCCTTTCTCTATATATAGAAAGAATGTGAAGCAGCGTATTTCCAATACTGTCATTGGAACAGATAATCCGAAGCCCATCCCCCGGCTCTAAATTCTCCAGGCCGTCAAGCCCTGCCAACGCCGTGTTTTCATAATCTATCAAACATATCTTTTTTCCCATTCTTCACCTGCTTTAGCGCCATTATCCTATCTCTCATCAATCGCCTTGCCAATATCATGACGCATATATTTATTTTCAAAATCTATCCATTCCGTTGCCCGATATGCATTCGCTCTCGCCTCTGGAAGCGTATCCCCTTTCGCGGTAACTCCCAGCACGCGCCCGCCATTGGTCACGGTTTTTCCCTCGGAAAGCTTTGTCCCTGCATGAAATACATAGTAGCCATCCTTATCATCAAACTGCTCTAATCCCTTAATCTCAAAGCCCTTCTCATAGCTTACGGGATACCCGTCAGACGCCAGCACAACACAGACTGCCGCATTATCCTCAAACTCTAACTCCACCTCATCCAATCTGCCGTCAATGCAGGCATCAAACACATCGACAATATCATTCTTCATACGCGGAAGCACTACTTGGGCTTCCGGGTCACCGAACCGGGCATTAAATTCCAGCACCCTGACCCCCTTGTCTGTCAGCATCAAGCCGGTAAACAATACCCCGACAAAATCCCTGCCTTCCGCACGCATAGCATCCATCGTCTTTTGATATATTTCTTTTTGGCAAAACTCTGCAATTTCATCCGTGTAAAACGGGCTTGGTGAAAATGTACCCATGCCGCCTGTATTTAAGCCCTTATCTCCGTCCTTGGCGCGCTTATGATCCTGAGCAGAGGTCATGGTCTTAATCGTTTTACCGTCACAAAATGCCAGCACGGAAACCTCCCGTCCCGTCAGATATTCCTCGATTACCATTTTATTGCCCGCGCTTCCGAAATGTTTATCCAACATAATCTCCTTCACGCCTGCCTTTGCTTCCTCCAGGGAATTGCAAATCAGCACACCCTTTCCAAGAGCCAGCCCGTCCGCCTTCAGCACAATCGGAAACTCCGCTTTTTCCAGGTATGCCAGCGCTGCCTCTGCATCCTCAAAGGTCTCATAGGCCGCCGTCGGAATATTGTATTTCTTCATCAAATCCTTAGAAAATGCTTTGGAGCCCTCAATAATTGCTGCATTTGCCCTTGGGCCGAACACTCTCAGCCCCGCAGCCTCAAAAGCATCCACCGCACCCGCAACCAGCGGGTCATCCGGTGCCACAACCGTAAGGTCAATCTCCTTTTCCTTCGCAAAGGCCGTCAGCCTGTCAAACTCCATGACGCCGATGTCTACACATTCCGCCAGGCGACTGATGCCTGCATTTCCTGGCGCACAATATATCTTTGACACTCTCTTGCTCCCAGCTATGCTTGTTACAATCGCATGCTCTCTTCCTCCGCTGCCTACAACTAAAATCTTCATAATAAGTACTTCCTCCCTATGTCGGTATCAAAACATCTGCTTTCCCTTATTTTTCCTGAATCACAACCTGTCCGTCCACCACGGACACTCTTCCTGCTGCAATGGCATCAATCACTTGAGGAAGCAAAATCCACTCTGCTTGCTCCATAATGCGCTGCTGCAGCTCCTGTGGCGTATCTTCTGCCCTCACCTCAACTGCCTTCTGCATGATAATCGGACCGGTATCCGCCCCCTTGTCCACAAAATGCACCGTAGCGCCGGAGATTTTGACACCCCTTGCCAACGCCGCCTCATGTACCTTAATCCCATAATAACCAACACCGCAAAAAGACGGTATCAGCGACGGATGGATGTTGATAATCCTGTTTTCATAGGCATCAATCATTGCCTCAGGAATCATGACCAGAAAACCTGCCAGCACACTCAAATCCACATGATAGGACTGTACC
>CAMWOF010000114.1 GCA_947175805.1 uncultured Clostridiaceae bacterium | reverse complement strand
CCATTGCCTTACGGATTGCCTCCCGCTCCGGCTCGCAGTCAATAACGCTCTCTGCCCGCAGCCGCCCCTTTTGCCTGTCGCCAATATTGACAGTAGGAATCCCAAAGGAAGGAGCCTCAATAAGCCCACTCGAGGAGTTGCCAATCACCATCGCCGCATATTTTAATGCACTTAAATAGCGGGACATGCCAAGAGAGGAAAAGCAGATAACATTCGGCCTTGCAGCAGCATATTCCTCCATCATCCGGTTCACAATGCGCCCATTTTGGTCGGCATTTGCCTTTGTCATAATAAACTGCATATCTTCATAGGCATCCATTGCCGAAAGCAGCTCCGAAAACTGCTGTTCTGTCTGACTATCCTCCAGCGTGACCGGATGAAATGTAACCACTGCATATGGGCTGTCCAGACTGCAGCCAAGGCTTTCCTGCAGTGCCTCCCTGCTTAACAGCGGTGTCCGCAGGGCGTTTTCCACGCCGACTGCACCCACTGTAAATACGCGTTCTGGGTTCTCGCCAAGCTGAATCACCCGCCGCCTGTAGGCTTCCGTGCTGGTTAAATGCAGATAACTCATTTTGGTAATGGCGTGGCGAATCGCTTCATCCACTGCTCCCTCTGTCGTCTCCCCACCATACAGATGGATAATCGGGATTCTCTCATTCATGGCAGCGCAGCAGACTGCCAATGTCTCATAGCGATCCCCCAGCACAAGCAATGCATCCGGTGCGCTCTGGGCAAAATAATCGGCAAAGCCAATCATTGCCATGCCCATGCTCTTTGAGATGGCGGACGGCGTATCTGCACTCAGTAAAATTTCTATTTTTTTGTCTATCTCCACGCCGTCTTTTTCTATCTCCTGATAGGTAAGCCCAAATTCCGGAGAGAGATGTGCACCGGTTGCGACCACCCGCACATCAAAATCACCGCATGCCGTCAATGCGTGGATAACGGGACGCAGCAAGCCATATTCCGCGCGGGTCGCCGTCAAAACTGTTATCTTTTTCATATGCCATTGCCCCTGACTAAATATTGTAGATATCCGCCTTATATCTGTCCATATTCTGCTCTAAAAATGCAATCGTCTCTGCCAGTCCCTGGGAAAAGCTGTATTGCTGCTTCCAATCCGTCAGTTCCAGAAGCTTTTTATTGCACCCCAGCAGCCTATTCACTTCGCTTTTTTCCGGGCGAAGTCGCTGCTCGTCACAGACAATCTTCGCCGCCGGATTTATCTGGCGTATGAGCTCTTCTGCCAGCTGTCCAATCGAAATCTCCTGTCCGGTGGCAATATTAATCTCCTCACCGATGGTCTTGTCCGACTCATACATGGCAATAAAACCGTGGGCCGTATCCTTTACATAATTAAAATCTCTTGTAGGCGTAAGGGAACCCAGCTTAATCTCCGTCTTACCGCTTAACAACTGCGTGATAATCGTAGGAATCACCGCCCTTGCGGACTGTCTTGGCCCATAGGTGTTAAATGGCCTGACAATCGTTACCGGCAGTCCAAAGGAACGGTAAAAGCTCTCCGCCAGACGGTCTGCACCGATTTTGGTCGCCGAATATGGGGATTGTCCCTGAAACGGATGCTTTTCATCAATCGGCACATACTGCGCCGTACCATAAACCTCCGATGTGGAGGTCACCAAAATCCGCTCCGTATCCAAATCCCTTGCCGCCTGCAGGACATTTAATGTTCCCTTAATATTCGTATCTACATAAGTATCCGGCGAATGGTAACTGAAGGGAATCGCAATCAGCGCCGCTAAATGAAATACCGCCCGGCAGCCCTTCATGGCCTCCTTGACACCGTTTGGGTCTCTGATATCCCCCTGAAATACCTCCACATGCTCCATGATGTCAGCAGAAAAGGTATCCAGCCATCCCCATGTGTTAAAAGAATTATAATAAACAAAGGCACGCACCTGATGCCCCTGCTTCACCAGCTCCTCCACCAAGTGACTGCCTATAAATCCATCTGCGCCTGTAACTAGGACTCTGTTTTTCACATCCATAATCATTGTTCTCCCTTGCTAACATTCTATATTCGGGTAATTGCCAAACACGCATTGGCAGTCCAATTATTCATACTGTGCAAGCTCCTGAATTTTCTCCGCTTGCTTTCTGACAGTCATAAAATCCTCTCTGGTCTCAAACAAATGCCCGGCAATGACTTCCATCAGTTCAAAATCATTCTCATCATCCAAATCCAGCACTGCAGTGTCATACATATGTATCACCTCACAGCGCCCCGACAGCAGTGGCTGTCCCTTTCGCAAAAATGCTGGTTTGTAGGCATACAGGGAAGCATTCATATCAAACACCTCAGGCGCCTGCTGCCTCGCATCAGCAGAGGACTCTAGTACCCTTTTATATCCGTACTCCGTCTTTTTTACCATGTTAAAATACGGATTTCTCCTTGCGGACGTCACGGAAAACACAAGATCACATTCCGTCTCCCCTGCCCGCTGAACCAATCGCTCCAAATCCGGCACAGTACGAAGCGGCGATGTAATGTCCATATCCACTACCATATCATAACATTTGCCTTTTCTTTTTTCCATTTGATTGAGGCAGTCTAAGATTACTGCAATCTTGGGTGTGTCATCCAATGCCAAATCCTCTTCCCGCGCAATAAATTCCACCTCTGCCTGCCGATTGGCAAGCATAAGCGCTTTTAACTCCTCGCTGTCAGTATTAACCGCAATATCCGCTTCTATATTATCCTGATGCGCTTCACAGTATAAGGTAAGCGCCGCCAGACTGTAATAGGGAAGCTTTATCCCTGCAAACTCCCTGATATTTTTATTTTTAATGCCCTTTGATCCGGCTCTTCCGCAAAGAGTAAATAAAATCCTCATCCTTCCTGCTCCTTATCTGTCTAATATATTGTATTTCCTTGTTGATTCCCAATTTCTGCTATCTTCAATACCTCCAGGGCATGTGCAATACTGTTGTCATTCTCACATTTTCCCTCAATAATATCCAAAAAGTGAGCTAATTCCCTTTTCTGATACACAGTTCTCTCCTCCGGCAAATCAACCACTGTACCCTGATGCCGGAAGCAGACCCGGCTGTTTACCAAATCCGCCACAACTGTATCCTCCGCTGTAAACAGAATAAGCTCTCGTATAGCCTCTCTCCCAAAATAATCCAAATGCACCTCAACAAGCTTGTCCTTATAGATGCCAATATAAGCCGCCAAATCATCGCTGTCAATCTCCAGGGACGAATATCTTCCCCCCGCATATAATACCTGCTGCGGCAGCCCAAACAGCGAAACCAGATAATCCCACTCGTGAATCAAATCAATTGCAACCCCGCCGCCAAGCGCCCTCTTTGCGCTGTATGTATCCCGGTAGTCTGTGCCGGGCCTCCATGCAGGCAGATAGCTGGAGCTGATGGCTCTGGCGGAATAAACGCTGCCCAAATCTATATTCTGCCTTACATACTGCAAAACGGCGGTATATCTGAGAGGACATGCCACATAGTAAACAGAAGATTTCTTTAAGGAGAGTCCTTCGACGTTCACCCCACATCGGTCAAATACCGGTTTCTCAATGAACATATGCTCCGCCAGACCTACGCATCTTTGAATCGTTTTATAATGCATGGCAGTGGGATTGGTGATAAATATAATGTCATATTTTTTATTTTCTGCCTGCTGCTCTGTATAGACATCAGTAACCAAACGCCGTATCCTGTCATCCGCTACGGGTTTATCGCAATGCCGGATAACGTCTATCTGAAAATCTGTGCCCCTGTCCTTTAATACCTCACTCAGATTCACAATATGCTGTTTTGCGATGGAACCCAGGCCCCAAAAAGCAATTTTCATCATATCCGGAGATTCCTTTCATTCCCTGCCTGTTTTCCTATTATTTTAAAGCAATACATAGATAAACTCAAGTGGATATTTACTAATGGATATTTTCTATCCTGTCAATCAGCGCAAGGATTTCTTTATCCTCAGGGAAACCGTATGCTGCCGGTTTTCCGTTTTCCACCTCCGCAAGAAAAGCCTGAATTTCATTCAGGTATGCATTCTCTACGATGAACTGCGCATAGCCCTCCCGGCGGTCAACGCTGTCGTACAAATCTATCCGCTGCTCCTGCTTCTGCTCCATACAGTACTCCCACAGCCCTTCTGCCGAACCGTCCCACCGCAGATATAAATCCTCACCGAAAATCTCCAGATTGCGAACCGGTTTCCTCGAAACCACGTCAATCAATACAGCGCCCTGCGTACCGTTTTCATGTTCCAGCAAAAGCACATAACTGTCAGCATAGCCGGTCTTCAACATCGTCTTTTTTCCCTTTTTCACGGTCACATCCGCAATGCATCCAAAGGCCTTTGAAAGCCATGGCAATTCGATTGCCATCAGCTCCCTGCATCCGTTCGTGCGGCTGTCGCCAATAAAATACTCCGTGTAATTCTCCCATGGATGCCAGTCAGGTAAATACTGTCCTGCATGGTAGGAATAGGTCAACACGGAGCCTGACTCCTTCACCCGGCTTCTGATATAATCTATTTCCCTGCGGTACAGGAATGTAGAGGATAAAAACAGCACCAGCCCCTTTTCCTTTGCCAATAACATATTTTTATCGTACCCGTCCGATACGAGGTTAAGCTCCGTAAATGTATGCATGCCATGCTCCAGACAGCAGGTAATCAAATCCGCATGGGAAAGAGGGGACGTGCAGATAAATGCCAGTTCTCCGCCATCTGCCATCGCTTCCTCCAAATCCGTATAAGCTGACACCTGATAGGCTTCTCTGGCTTCCCTGCATCTATCCTCCCGGGAATCAACCCCTGCAATATCAAGCTCCCTGTTCAACTGTCTCAGCAACCGGATTCGCCGTTTTCCCATGGAACCCAGCCCTATCACAACCACCCGCATCTGTTATCCTCCTCATAATTCTATTTGTTCATCCGGCAGAAAATCCCGTTTTGCCCTCTGTCCAAGCACGCTTTCCCACAGCATTGGCGAAAGGCCTGTGCCCGGACGCTTTGTCGTCAGGTTCTTTTCAGTGAAAAGCTCGCCCTCCCTAACAACAGCCGCCGCAGTAATGCTCTTTCTGACAACCTCACGGTTTGCCGCTTCCGATGCTGAAACTATCTTCTGCCCATCGCCCAAAGCCGCCTCTATATTTCGGATGGCGTCTACCATCGCCTTTAACTCCTGGGGCTCTATGCTCGCCTTATGGTCTGGCCCCTCCATATTCCTGTCGAGCGTAAAATGTTTCTCTATCACCCTGGCCCCTAAGGCCGCAGCGGCGATTGGCACCTCGATTCCGACCGTGTGGTCGGAATAGCCGACATCAACCCCTAGCTGGTCTCTCATGGTAATCATTGCATTTAAGTTCACATCCCCCATTGGCGTTGGATATTGCGTATTACAGTGCAGCACAGTGATATCCTGTGCACCATGCTCCCGCAACACGGCTATCGCCTGAGAAACCTCCTCCAGCACTGACATGCCAGTGGACAGTATAATTTTCTTACCTATCCTGCCTGCTTCCCGCAGATAAGGATAATTTGTAATCTCTCCTGACGGAAGCTTAAGCACGGATATGCCCAGCCTGTCCAGGAATCGCATGCTCTCAATGTCAAAGGGTGTTGAGAGAAATTCTATATTTTTTTCACTGCAGTACTCCATAAGGATATGGTGCATTTCCTCCGTGAGCTCCAGTTTTTTTAACATTTCATACTGGGACTCTCCTGCATCTGTCGTCTCCAGCTGATAGGCAGCCTTCTTTGCATCCCGGCGCACCAGTCGCTCCGCCCGGAACGTCTGGAACTTTATGATATCTGCCCCCGCTGCTGCTGCCGCATCCACCAGCTTTTTTGCAGTCTCTATATCCCCGTTATGGTTTACGCCTGCCTCAGCAATAATCAAAATCCTATCCTTCATTCATACCTCTCCCGTATTATAATCCTCTTTTCTTTATATCATAGAGGAAGCCACAACCTGTCCTGCCTTTATAAAACTGTTATCGGCAATTTCAAGCTGCTGTACCACCGTCGCATTTGCCCCGATAAATACGCTCTTACCGGTTTTGCAGCCTCCGCACAGCACTGCCCCCACTGCCACATGGGAAAACCCGCCAATCTCACAGTCATGTTCTAGCACTGCCGCCGTATTGATAATGCACATATCCCCAATGGACGCATTGGCATTAACGACAGCTCTCTTACCGACAAATATCCCCTCGCCTAATTTCACGTCCCCTGCTAAGACTGCCGTATCATCTATAATATTAGGAACTGCGAATCCGATTTTCTTAATCTCCTCATATAGCTTCCGGCGAACTTCAGACCTTCCCATATAGCCCACCGTGACAAAGGCATGGCGTATGCCCTGCTCATAGAGATGCGGCAAGTCTGCGTCCGTACCAATCACCTTGTAATGCTTATATGTTTGTTCTGTAAATCCCTCTCTCTCCGTGAAGCCTGCAATCCGATACAAGCCCTGTCTTTCAATAGAATCCACGACGCTTTTTGCATGCCCGCCAAAACCGATTAAAATAATATCATCCACGCTTGCATCCCTCCTGATTTTATTATATTATTTTGGTAACCGGATTTCAACCAAAACAGGAGAGACAAAGCATGGCATTTATTAGCGTGATTATTCCCTGCTACAATGCAGAAAATTTTATTGACAGGTGCATGGAGACCATTGTCAGCCAGACCATCGGCATAGAGAATCTGGAAGTAATTCTCGTAGATGACGCATCCACCGACCACACGCTGGATAAGCTCAAAGCGTGGGAGCGGCGGTATCCTGACAATGTTCTGGTCATTACCTATGAGGAAAACCTGCGCCAGGGTGGTGCCAGAAATATTGGACTTCAATACGCTGCCGCCGATTACATCGGCTTTGTGGACGCAGACGATTGGCTGGAGCCCTCCATGTACGAAAAATTATATGCATATGCAAAAGAGGAAGCGTACGACATGGTACAGGGAAAGTTTATCCGGGAACACCATGTGGGCGAATATCCGGTTGACAACAGCCGCCGTCGGGATGTAGCCTACCATTTTGAAAAAAAACAGGACTTTTATGTCTGGGACGTTTCTGATGTGGGAGATACCGGAGAATTTGGCAGTCTATGCTGTACCCTCCTGAAAAAATCCCTGATTACAGAGCATAACCTGCATTTTCCAGAGCATGTAGCATATGAGGACAACTACTGGGCAGCAATGCTACATCTATATGTAAAGGATTTGTATATATTAGATGAGATTGTATACCACTATTTTATGAATATGCATTCTACGGTGTCGGCACAAAACGCCCTGCACCAATTAGACCGGCTGGCGGTAGAGGTCATGGTTGTAGAACAGTATAAAAGCCGAGGCGCTTTTGATACCTTCCGATACAAATTAGAAAGAGATTTTATCCAGCGATTTTACCTAAATACCCTATTTATCATTTTTACAAGGTTTCAGGAACTGCCTAATATATTTGATTATATG
>CAMWOF010000113.1 GCA_947175805.1 uncultured Clostridiaceae bacterium | reverse complement strand
CTGAAATTCTTTAGAATTTTCAGGGTTGTCTTATTGTTTGATTATCAAGGTTCTGTTTGAGGACTACTACTTTTTGATAGAAGTAACGGAGAAGGAGGGATTTGAACCCTCGCGCCGCTATTAACGACCTACTCCCTTTCCAGGGGAGCCCCTTCAACCACTTGGGTACTTCTCCAAGCAGTATCCCAAATGCTCTCTCGAGCAACGGAGAGGGTGGGATTCGAACCCACGTGCCCTCGCGGACAAACGGTTTTCAAGACCGCCTCGTTATGACCACTTCGATACCTCTCCACGCACAACGCTCGACCATAATATCATAATAGCAAATATAGTGTCAAGCATTATTTTTCATTTTTCATCTTATTCTGACCTGTTTTTGCTGTCAGCGACATCGTCTATCATACCATTCTTCAAATCCGATGTCAAGCCTTTTCCCCGTGAATTTCTCATCATTTTCCATTATTTTTCATATGGATTTCCCAGAGATTCTCCGCCACATTTTCCACATAAATCTCCTGGAGATTTTTCGCCGGATTTCCCGGATGAATTTCCTGGGGATTCTTTCCCACATTTTCCACAAATTCCCAAAGGAATTATCATGACGGCTCTGCCGGATTCCGCAGAATAAATTCTGCCATTGTCATATCCTCCGGGGTTGTTATTTTTATATTTTGATAGCTTCCATGGATAATTTTCACACTGTGACCCATGTAGCGTTCCACAATCATCGTGTCGTCCGTAATATCCGTGTCCCCATTTCCCATCATTTGCAGATAGGCTTTTTTGATTAATTCCCTATCAAATGTCTGCGGCGTCTGTATGTTCCATAGACGACTCCTGTTCAAGGTTTTTATACCAAAGCCATTTTCAGAAACCTCTTTTACGGTATCCTTGACCGGCACCGCTACTGTACATGCCCCGTGTTCCTTCACATGGATAATTGACTCATGTATCATATCGGCAGTGACAAAGGGTCTGGCGCCGTCATGTATCATGACATAATCTGCATCCTCCACCACAGACAATGCATTGTACACGGATTCATAACGCTCCGCTCCTCCGGCAACCACACATTTTACTTTTGTAAAGCCATATACTTTTACGATTTCCTGTTCGCAATAGGTGATTTCATTTTGTCCCGTTACCAGCACAATCTCATCCACCTCACTGTCCTGGAAACATTGAAGGGCATAATAGATAACCGGATATCCATTCAGCTGCATATACTGCTTCTGTACAGAGCTGCGCATCCGGCTTCCCCTGCCTGCGGCCAGGACAATAGCTGTAATTTTCTGCTTATTCTTCAACCCTGTCTCTCCCCCAGCTTCAAGTTTGGAACTGCATTTAAATCTAATCCGTGCCGTGTTCCATTTCTATATTCAAAATAGCCTGCCGCTCCAATCATCGCCGCATTGTCGGTGCAAAGAACCGGTGACGGATGATAATAAGCAAGCCCTTCTGCATCACAGGCGAGCTGCAGGGCTTTTTGAAGCGCCGAATTAGATGCCACACCACCTGCCGTGGCAACCTTATCCATGCCCAATGTCTTTGCTGCTAAAATCGTATGTTCCGTCAGTACATCCACTACCGCCTTTTGAAAGGATGCTGCCACATTAGCAGTATTGACGGGTTCATTTTTCATTTCACACTGGTTTAAATAGTTGAGCACCGCCGACTTCAAACCGCTGAAGCTAAAATCATAGAGAGAATCCTCCAGCTTTGCCTTGGGAAAGATAATTGCTTCCGCATCACCCTCCTTTGCCAGTGCATCTATCTTCGGACCGCCGGGATAGCCTAAGCCAATTGCCCTTGCTACCTTGTCAAATGCCTCTCCTGCTGCGTCATCCCTCGTTCTTCCCAAAATTTCATATTTACCGTAATCTAGCACCCGCACGAGATGGGAATGCCCCCCAGATGCCACCAGGCATATAAACGGAGGCTCCAATTCCTTATGTTCGATATAATTGGCCGAAATATGCCCCTCAATATGGTGCACACCCACTAAAGGAATATTTTTTGCATAGCTGATTGCCTTTGCCGCAGATACGCCCACCAGCAATGCACCCACCAGACCCGGTCCGTAGGTGACAGCTATCGCATCCAAATCCTCCAAGGCGGTATCAGCCTTGTCCAGCGCTTCCTCTATTACCTGATTGATTTTTTCTATATGTTTTCTTGAAGCAATCTCTGGCACCACACCGCCATATATTGTATGTAACGGAATCTGTGAGGATATAATATTTGATTTTACCTCGCGCCCGTTCACAACCACCGCTGCGGCGGTTTCATCACAGGATGTCTCAATTCCCAATATTGTTATATTTTCCATTTACAACTCCTACACCCTGCGCTTCGCTAAGGGCTTTGTTATAGTTATGTACAAGCTGCAGCGTTGTCAAAGATATCACTGCCCTGACATACTGTTGTTCATATTCAATACCCAGCCATAAATTTTCCACTGCCCGATTTCATTTTTTTCAAGCACATAATCCTGCTCCTTGTCAGCGCTGGAGGACTTCGCCTTCATATTCATGACAATGCTGAGCTTTGCATACTCCTTATCCTCAACGGTGTCATAGGATATCTGACTGGCTTCCGTCATTGTGTAGCCCACAAATATAATTTTCTCCTTGGCATATGCAGCCAATTCCTCTTTTAAAGCGTTTAACTGTGTGTCTTCACTATTATAATTTAGCAGTTCATTGGCATAGAGATTTCTCATTTGTCCATTGAGCACAGCCAATTGTTCCTCTGACACATCCTCAGAATATATATAATCCAAATATCTCATATAAAGCTTCATTACATCCCGCACAGTCTTTGGATATTCGTTGACAAAATCATATTCCATCAACTGCTCTAATTCTGTTTTTTCCAGCGGTTGTTCTTTGCGCTGCCCCGCACTCTGGGTCAGTCTAAAAAAAGCAAATAATAACACCGCCGCCGCAATAACGAGTACACCAATTGTCTGCGAAATCCCCTGCTTCTTCATGGGCGCCACCCTCCTTTATCATGCTTGATCATATTATTCTTCCTCAAATTTCAGGGTAATCTCCTGCCGATCCCGCCCCGGCTCCACCCTGTCAAATATCTTATACACTTCTTTCATGTATGGCTCCGGCCTGACCATAGACGGGCTGTAATGAGTCAGCCACATCTGCTTCACATCCGCATCTCTGCCGATTTTTGCCGCCTCGTAGAAAGTCATATGCTTTTTATCCTTTGCCTTCTGGGCAAGCTCCGCATCGCCGTACATGCCCTCGCAGATGAACAAATCTGAGCCTCTCGCATTTTTGGTAATGCTGGGAACGGGACGGGAATCTGTGCAATAGGTCACCTTCAGTCCTTTCCTGGCCTCCCCTAAAACCATATCGGGAGTATAGATTCTTCCATCCTCCTCCACAGTTTCGCCCTTTTGCAGACGGCTCCACAGCTTCATTGGGACGTCATTTTCCCTTGCCATCTCCACATAGAATCTGCCTGCCCGTTCCAGGGAAAAACTGTATCCATAGCAAATCACACCGTGCTGCACACGAAAGGCGGTGACAGTCAGACCACACAGAGAAAGCTCCTCTTCTTCACCGTTCAATTCAATAAACTGAATTGGGAATGGCAGCTCCGGCGCAATCATGCGCAGGGCATTTACCACCTTCTCCAGCCGCTTCGGTCCTACAATCGTCAACGGCGTATGCTTCTCAGCATTCCCCAGCGTCAGCAGAAATCCCGGAAGCCCGCTGATATGATCTGCGTGAAAATGGGTGAAACAGATAACATCCACAGGCTTCACACTCCAGCCCAATTGCCGGATGGATACCTGTGTCCCCTCCCCACAGTCCACCAATATACTGCTCCCATTATAGCGCAGCATCATCGCCGTCAATGCCCTGTTGGGCAAAGGCATCATGCCGCCGGTTCCTAAAAGACAAACATCTATCATTCATTTCCTCACTTCTATTGGATTCACACGCTATAACAGCTCTGTTGTCTCCTGCTCCGATACCGGAAGCTGAAATGATGCAATCCAATTATTATAACATTTTTCACATATACAAAAGCTATGGGTTATTCCGTCCCGCTCTGAAAAATATCCCCATTTTTTTTCAATTTTTAAATAATCCTCTGTCTGCCCACCATCCAAAACACGAATCATATTTCCACACATGCTGCAAACTGTTTTTTCTGTTCCCATCATAATCATCCTCCATTGTACTATACTTTTATATCCTAATACTATACAAAAGTACCCGTAAAATCCAGCGGGAATTATAGGAAACCCTGCCGTCTGCACATACGCCCCGGCACTCAGGCATACACAAAATGCCTCTGCATAATACCAGCGTCCTCCACCGGCGATTTGTAGTATTTCCTGCGGATTGCTATCTGAGAGAAGCCGAAACGCTCATACAAATGAATGGCAGGCTTGTTGGAAACACGAACCTCAAGAGTAATCTCGCACAGGCGGGCATCTGTCGCTTTTCTCAGCAGCGCCTCCATAAGCCGGCCTCCAATTCCCCTGCCCCTGTAGGCGGGAAGAACGGCTATATTTACTAAGTCTGCCGTATCTGCCATCATATATAAGGCGGCAAAGCCCAAAATCAAAGCCCCCTGCCTGGCGACTGCATAATACTGCTCTGGAACATTAAGAGAAGCCTGAAAATCCTCCAGCGTCCATGAAGTTCCCGGAAAACATATTTTTTCTATTTCATATACCTGGCAGCAATCCTCCGGCTTCATCGCATCAATCACACTTTCGGCACCCTTCATATCGGTGCCGCAGCCTTCCTTTGCCTTCTCTCTGCATTTATTTTTTGCAGCTTTTCCTTCACTGCTCTCTGCGTTTATATTGCGCTGCATCTGCTTTCCTGCTCTCTATCATTTACTCTTCGCATGCTCCGCCCGTTCTAAGCGTTCCCGCTCCGCCTGGGACAGTCTCAGGTATACCGGCGCATGCTCTGCCGCGCTTTGTATCCTGCCCTGACGGATATAATCCCATGCCCGCATACCCACACTGGCGGCACGCTGCCTGTCCATATGCGGCGGCGCAAAGCATGCTTCTATCGGTGAGGCCTCGATTGCCTCCCGATACACTGAAACGCCGTCTCCCAAAAATAGTACCTGTCTGCCATATTTTTGTAGTTCTGCAAGCAGAGCATGAATATCCATGGGCGTCTGCTCCATATCTATCTGCAAGTCTTTATCCACAAAATGATAAATCCCCGTGTAGACCTGATTTCTTCTGGCATCCATTATGGGACATACCAGAAACTGGCTCTGACAGACATTCATCGCCAGCGCCTCTAAGGTAGGAACCGAAACCACGGGAAGCCCCAGAGCCAGTCCTAAGCCCTTCACCGCAGCAGAACCGATACGAAGCCCGGTAAAAGAGCCGGGACCGCCTGACACCGCCAGATAATCAAAATCCTGCAAGTTACTTTCCGTCATTTTGACAATCTCATCCAACATCGGCATCAAGGTCTGTGAATGTGTTTTTTTATAGTTCACACTGTATTCTGCAATTAATGCATCCTCGGTCATAATGGCAACGGACGCCACCAGGCCGGAGCTGTCCAACGCTAATAATTTCATAATTCTCCACCTTTTGTAAGCACTTCTATCCTCCGGTAATCAAAACCCCTGACAGAATCCTTTTCAATGGTAACTGAATAATATTTGTCCGGCAGCAAATCCGAAATCAAATCTGCCCACTCAATCAGACATACGCCGCCGCCCATCAGCATGTCGTCAAAACCCACCTCATACATCTCCTCCGAATCGCTAATCCGGTATACATCCATATGGTAAAAAGGCAGTCTGCCGCCGTCATATTCCTGTACAATGGTAAATGTGGGGCTTGAGACCGGCTCTGTGATGCCAAGCCCTCTTGCAAAGCCCTGGGAAAACACCGTCTTGCCCACGCCCAAGGCCCCGTGCAGACAGTACACATCTCCAGGTCTTGCCGCCTGTGCCAGTTTCATGCCAAAGGCAGCGGTCTCCTCTGCGCTATTGCTCTCAAACTCTATATCCTGCCCATAACTTCCATATCTCACTTTACACTACCCCCGCTACAATGTGCGGCAATATATTCCGTAATTTCCGAAGCCGCTTCTCCCATCTGGCTGAAAGGAAATATAAACGCATGTATTTTGGAGGTATAGACAAACAACTCCCCGCGAAACTGCTTCATCCGGCATACCTGCTCCCAGGGCATCGTCTCCTCCTGCTCCTCCTGCGAAACCGTTATCCCCGCCTCCGACAGCACATAGTGTAACGGTTTTTTGTAGACGGCGTTGCCGACAATCTGCTGCTGCGCTTTGGAGAGCAGCATAATGGGATTCACCACCGTAAACAGCAGCCCAATCACAAACAGTACCAGCTTACCGCCGTCATCTAAGGTATCGTAACCGGTAACCAGCATAAAGATTGCCACAATACTCAAAATGACGCCAAACCAGCCACTAAACCGGCTGTATGTGTGGTAAATCAAAAACTTGTACATATCCATTGTTTTCATTTTTACGTCAAACTCCAAATGCTGCTCCATATCCCATTCCTTTCCAGCAAATCCATTACAGCTTCATCGTGAGCTGAATCCGTTTTCTCTTGATATCCACGGACATTATCTTTACCTCAACAATATCGCCCACACTGACCACATCTAAGGGATGCTTGACAAATTTTTTATCTGTCAGTTGGGAAATGTGTACCAGACCATCCTCATGCACGCCGATATCCACAAAAGCGCCAAAATCAATGACATTTCTGACAGTCCCCTTTAATATCATACCCTCCTGCAAATCCTCCATGGACATGACATCCGTTCTCAGAATCGGCTTCGGCATCTCCTCTCTCGGGTCTCTTGCCGGCTTTTCCAGCTCCTTCAGAATATCCTCCAACGTCAGTTCCCCGATTCCAAGCTCAACCGCTGTTTTCTTTTTGTCCTTCACCATCAGCGAGATGCCCATGAGTCCCTTGCTGCTCACGTCAGACAATTGATAATCTAAACTCTCAAGCAGTGCTCTGGTCACCTCATATGACTCCGGGTGGACGCTGGTGGCATCTAAAGGATTATCCCCATCTGCAATCCGCAAAAAGCCTGCGCACTGCTCATACGCCTTCGGCCCCAGCTTCGCCACCTTTAATAACTGCTTTCTGTCCTTGAATTTTCCATTTTCTTCTCTATATAATATAATATTTTTTGCCACAGCCTTGCTGATGCCCGAAACATACTCAAGAAGCGATGCAGAAGCGGTATTCAAATCCACACCCACGCTATTTACCGTATCCTCAACCACACCGGTCAGGGATTCTCCCAGCTTTTTCTGGTTCATATCATGCTGATACTGCCCCACGCCGATTGCCCTTGGGTCTATCTTCACCAGCTCCGCTAAAGGATCCTGCACACGCCGTGCTATAGATACAGCACTTCGCTGCCCCACATCAAATTCAGGAAATTCCTCGGTTGCCAAGGCACTGGCAGAATACACAGAAGCGCCCGCCTCATTGGTAATTACAT
>CAMWOF010000112.1 GCA_947175805.1 uncultured Clostridiaceae bacterium | reverse complement strand
ATTTGATGTTACCCCTGTGGAGATTAAAGAAATCGTTTATCAGGCAGTAGCATATTTGGGGATTGGGCGGGTATTCCCGTTTTTAAAAATTACCAACGAGGTGTTTGAAGAGAAAGGGATTGCGCTGCCGCTGCCGTCACAGGCGACTACCACTATGGAAAACCGCAGGGAGGCCGGTACACAGGCACAGGTGGATATTTTTGGAGAAGGCATGAGGGATTTTTGGAAGTCCGGGCCGGAGGAGAGCCGCCATATCAATCTGTGGCTTGCAGATAACTGCTTTGGTGACTATTATACCCGTACCGGCTTGGATTATAAGCAGCGGGAAATGATTACCTTCTGCTTCCTTTCAGCACAGGGCGGATGTGAACCGCAGCTTATCAGTCATGCCGCCGCAAATATGCGGATAGGCAATGACAAGGCATTTCTGATTAAGATTATTTCCCAGTGCCTGCCATATATCGGTTATCCGAGAAGTTTAAACGCCCTTCGGTGTGTAAATGAGGCAGCGGCGAAGGCAGAAGATTGAAAACAGAAGGATTGTAGAAATGAAAGGAGGTTACCAAAATGAAGAAAATAGCTGTAGTAATGATTTTTTTTATTATGCTCTTTTCTCTGACAGGCTGTGGCAGCAAGGGGGAAACAAACGGACAGGCTTCTGACCGAAAGACATCGGAAAATATACAGGATTCTCGGCAGGAATCGACAACGGATGAGATAAAGCAGGAATCTTCAACAAATGAGACGAAGCAAGGTGGGGATACAAAGGCAGATGCTTCCGTTGTCTATATGACAACAGACATTTCTCCCGAGGGGTTAATTGCTGTATATGAGATGCTGGACTGGACACCCACCGGAAGGGTTGCAGTGAAGCTTTCCACAGGAGAGCCGCCAGCCAGCAATTACCTTCAGCCTGAGCTTATTGCGAATCTGGTACAGGAAGTGAAGGGAACCATAGTAGAATGTAATACCGCTTATGGAGGTTCCCGTGCAGAGACCGCCATGCATTATCAGGTAGCGGAGGATCATGGATTTACTGCCATTGCGGATTTTCAAATATTAGATGAAGATGGTTCCATGTCCCTGCCGGTAGAGGGAGGAACCCATCTTTCAGAAAATTTTGTAGGAACCCACTTTGCTGATTATGATTCTTACCTTGTGCTTTCTCATTTTAAGGGACATGCCATGGCAGGATTTGGTGGTGCCATTAAAAATATTTCCATAGGACTTGGCTCTTCTGAGGGGAAAAGCTGGATTCACAGTGGAGGTACAAGCCGTACCAGTCCATGGGGTGGCGAGCAGGATGCTTTTCTCGAATCCATGGGAGAAGCGGGAAAGTCCGTATCGGATTATCTGGGAAACGGTGAGCGTATCGTATATGTAAATGTGATGAATCGTCTTTCTGTTGACTGTGATTGTGACGGAAGTCCGGCAGAGCCTGATATGCATGATATCGGTATATTGGCATCTACCGATCCGGTGGCATTGGATCAGGCATGTATTGACCTGGTTTATTCTGCGGAGGATGGCGCTTCACTGATTAACCGTATTGAGTCCCGCAACGGACTGCATACACTGGAGTATGCGGAGCGGATTGGACTTGGCAGTCGCACTTATAATCTCATTTCTGTGGATAAATAGTTTAAATGGAGGTAACAGGATGCCGGACATATTAAAACGGGAAGCAATCTATCTTTGGTATTATTTCAGTATTCAGCTTCGGCAGATTTTTCCGTACTGGGTGCTTGGAATGGTGCTGGGTTCGGTGATATCCGTATTTATGAAGGAGCATATCCATAATGCTGTGCGCTCCCTTGGAAAAAGGAAGCCCGGGGTCTGGGGTATTCTGATTGCCAGTGCATTGGGGATTGCCTCGCCGCTTTGCATGTATGGGACGATTCCCATTGCGGCATCCTTTTCAAAAAGCGGAGTGAAGGATGACTGGCTGGCGGCATTTATGATGTCGTCAATCCTGTTGAATCCACAGCTTATCATTTACAGTGCTGCGCTGGGGCGGCATGCGTTATTTGTGCGGATATTGTCCTGTTTTCTTTGCGGTATTGTCTCCGGTCTGCTGGTGCGTGTTTTTTATAAGGACGGGCGTTTTTTTAATTTTAGCGGATTTGATGCACCCGAAAATCATGATACCCACCCAAATATTGTTTTGCGCTTCTTAAAGAACCTTGGTAGAAATGTGAAGGCTACGGGACTGTATTTTTTAATAGGTATCATATTATCTGCTGCATTTCAGCGATATGTACCTGAGAATCTGGTGAGTTTTGTGTTCGGAGGCAGCAAAGCATGGGGTGTGTTAATGGCGGCAACGATTGGAGTGCCTTTGTATGCCTGTGGCGGAGGGACGATTCCCCTTTTGCAGGCGTGGCTGGCAGATGGTATGAGCATGGGAAGTGCGGCAGCGTTTATGATTACAGGGCCGGCAACAAAAATAACAAATCTGGGAGCTGTTAAAATTGTCCTGGGAGTGAAACGCTTTTTGTTGTATATTATATTTGTGGCTATGTTTGCGTGTTTAACCGGCATAACTGTAAATCTGACGGGTATTTGAAAAAACTAAGAATCTTGGTAGTGTAAAAATGAATTATAAAAAAGGAGGAAGGAAAATGGAACGTTATTTTGGAGAAGCAACACCGAAGCTGGGGTTTGGTCTTATGAGGCTGCCGAAGAAGGCATCCGGGAAAATCGACATAGAACAGACCAAGAAAATGGTGGATTTGTTTATGGATGCGGGGTTAAATTATTTTGACACTGCCTATGTTTATGATGGAGGCGATTCGGAACGGGCTGCAAAGGAGGCACTGGTAGACAGATATCCTCGTGAGAGCTTTACACTGGCGACAAAGCTGTGTGCGTGGATGGGAGCCCATAATGAAGAGACGGCGAAACAGCAGTTTTATACCAGTCTTGAGCGAACAGGTGCAGGCTATTTTGATTACTACCTGCTTCATGCTTTGCAGGCAGGGAATTACAAAAAATATGATGAATATCATCTCTGGGACTTTGTGAAGGAACAGAAGGAAAAGGGACTGATTAAGCATTGGGGTTTTTCCTTCCATGCAACGCCGGATATTTTGGATGAAATTCTGACAGCACATCCGGATGCGGAGTTTGTCCAGCTCCAGTTAAATTATGCAGATTGGGAAAATCCTGATGTAACGGCAAGGGCAAACTATGAGGTTGCAAGAAGACACGGAAAGTCTATTATAGTCATGGAGCCTGTTAAGGGAGGTGCATTGGCGAATCCTCCGGCAGCAGTACGGAAGATATTTGATGAGGCAAATAAAGATGCATCCTATGCATCATGGGCAATTCGCTATGTGGCTTCCCTAGATGGCATTATCACGGTGCTTTCCGGTATGTCTGATGTGGCGCAGATGGAGGATAACCTCTCATATATGAAGCAGTTTGAACCGCTGAATATGCAGGAGCAGGCTGCTATCCAAAAGGCACAGGAGGCAATTAACGGAATCAAATCCATTCCGTGTACGGCATGTCATTACTGTACGGCGGGCTGTCCAAAGCAGATTCCGATTCCGGAAATTTTTGAGGCAAGAAATAAGCAGCTGATATGGGGACAGCTTGAGGAAGGAAAGAGCGCATATGCACAGGCGGTTTCGGGTGTAGGAAATGCAGCAGCTTGTGTTGCCTGTGGTCAGTGTGAGAAGGCATGTCCACAGCAGATTAAGGTAATAGAGAGATTAAAGGATTGTGCATCCGTGTTTGCATAAAAACGGATATTGCTGCTGAGGCAACGCAGGCTAAAAGATAACATCTATAGAAGCAATAGGGAAATTTAAACATAATACTTAGGAAGCAGACTGCCTCAGACAGTATATTAGGTACATATTATAGTCGAAGGTCCGGAAGGGGTAAGGCAATGAAGCAGGCAATAGGTATTTAGAATTTTTTCTAAATACCTATTGCTTTTTTACAATAAGAGATATATAATCTATTTAGAAAATTTTCTAAATAGATGCATGCATAAGGAGAGGAGGCTTGGGATGGGTTTTGCCGAAACATTCAAGGCATTAGCGGACCCTGGCAGGCGGGATATTCTGACGATGTTAAGGGATAGGCGTATGTCGGCAGGTGAGATAGGCAGTCATTTTGATATGACAGGGGCTACGGTTTCATATCATTTGAACATCTTAAAAAAAGCCGGTCTGCTGTTTGAGGAGAAAGAAAAGAATTATATTTTTTATAGCCTGAACACCTCTATTGTAGAGGAAGTGATGGTATGGCTTGCCGATTTAAGGGGTAACACAGAGACTGGTGTCAGTGAAGGAGGGAATCGTGATGAAAAAAATAAAGGATAATTTAGGTACGGTTATTGTTACAAGTCTGGTAATCATACTGCATATGCTCATTGGGCTTTGTTTGTGGAACAGGCTTCCCGAAGAGGTGCCGGTACATTTCGATTTTACAGGTGCGGTAGATGGATGGAGCAGCAGGCCATTTGCAGTATTTGGGGTGCCGGGAATGATTTTGGCAGTGCATATTTTTTGTATGATAACTGTGGCAATTGACCCAAAAGAGCAGGGGATTTCAGATAAAATATTTAAAATCGTTCTATGGATAGCGCCGTTGACTTCCGTCTGTATATCGGTTTTGATTTATGGAAATGCATTGGAGCTTCCAGTGGATGTTGTTATGATTACCCAGTTATTTATCGGTGTGCTTTATTGTATATTGGGGAATTTTATGCCAAAGGCAAGAAGAAATTACACATATGGAATGCGGGTCAGGTGGGCATTGGATAGCGAGAAAAACTGGAGCCACACAAATCGCATTGCAGGCTGGTGTATGATTGTAGGCGGTTTTCTTTTTATTATCAGCGGTTTGACAGGGGCTCTTGCAGAGGTAGGACAATCGGTATTTTTAATTACACTTTTTGTTGCACTTATAGTAATGACGATAATTCCCTGTTTCTATTCCTACTTCTATTACCTGAAGCACAGGGAGGATGAGGATTATTACGCATAGAGAAGAATTACTATTCTAAAGGCTTGAAACGGCTTTCTTATTATATGACAATAAGAAAGCCGTTTATGACTACACATTTTCCCTGTTTTTTTCTTGGATTTTTCTATTCATATTTTTTGCCAGCTTTTTGTAATGGTTGGCAAATCCCAGCCAGATAATGAATGCAACCAGCAATTCTATGACAATGAGAAGAAGACAGTTTTTCCATCCGAAGTCTGCGGAAATCCATCCCACCTTAAATGCGGTGATGAGGTAAACGGTGCAGCCAATTCCCATGTGAAATACAAACTTCAGGAAAAACGGAAGCTTTTCATTGTTGTAAATTTCTGATGGTGCTGAAAATCCAATACCTATGAGGATAGCGCCTATGGCTTGTTTCGTAAATTCGCCAGTCCCGAAGGATAGTCCCTCGATACCGGAAAGGTCAAAGATAATACCGCAAATTGTAAAAATAGTACATGCAATACAAATTCCCTGTAGGGAAATCCATAATATTTTTTTCATAGTTATTCCTCCTTGTTTACAGTCCTAAATATTTTTTAAATTCAGGAAGATATTTTCTGGAAATATAGTCCTTGCTTCCATTTTTTAATATTAAAAGCATCGTTCCGTTAAAATAAGGTTCTACACTGCTGATTTCCTTTAAATTAATAATTGTTGATTTGGAAATCCGCATAAAGTTCCTGCCAAGCAATTCTTCCATTTTGTAGAGCGGCTTTCTCGTGGTGTAGCTTGTGTGTTCACAGTATACGGTCAGCTGTTCGTTTTCTGCACGTAGCATATAAATTTCTTCCGGCTTTAGAGGAATCATTTGTTCCCCGTCCGTTACAGTTATTATGCTGTCAGAGGCACTAAGCTGGTCAGCAATCTGTTGAATTTCATTTGTCATCTTATCGCAATATATAATGGCATAGGGCTCTTTAATATCTTCAGATATCTGAATTTTTACTTTCATAAGGTCACCTCCCTTTTTGGTATTATATTTACCGGCATCTTTATCATAATGTATAGTGCGCTTTTTGTCAGTGGTTTTGCCGTAAGTGGCAGAAATCAGAGGGTGAAATACAAATTAGGGGCGAAAAACAAAAATGTGAGTTGCCTTTTAATAATGGGAATGCTATGCTAAAAAACAGATTGTACAGAAATTATCGTTATGTGGTAATTCGTAAGTAAGGAGTCTGCCACAGGATTTCCAGATAAGAGGGGCGGATACTATGTGGATTATACTTGCATTTGGTTCGGCTATTTTTGCCGGAATTACTTCTATTTTAGCTAAGTGTGGGATTCGGGAAACAGATTCTACTGTTGCAACAGCAATACGCACAATCATTGTATTGTTATTTTCCTGGGTGATGGTTTTTGTGACAGGCTCACAGTCCCAGATTGGATTTATCAGTGGCAAGACATGGCTGTTTTTGGTATTGTCAGGAATATCGACAGGGGCATCGTGGTTATGCTATTTCAGGGCTTTGCAGTTTGGTGATATTAACAAGGTGGTTCCTATTGATAAATCCAGCGTGATTTTGACAATTTTGCTGGCATTCATTTTTTTGCACGAAAAAATCAATCTTCCAAAGGCGATAGGAGTGGTTCTGATTGGTATAGGAACTTTTCTGATGATTGAAAAAAAGGATGTATCTGTAAAGCGGCAAGAGACAGGTAATCAATGGTTTTTTTATGCAGTGGGCTCTGCTGTTTTTGCGAGCTTGACGTCTATTCTTGGCAAGATTGGGATTAGCAGTGTGGAATCTAATCTTGGAACGGCGATACGTACAGGTGTTGTGCTGGTGATGTCATGGTTTATGGTATATGTGACGGGCAAACAGCATACCGTGAAAGAAATTTCCCGAAAAGAATTGGGGTTTATCATTATGTCAGGGTTTGCGACCGGAGCATCATGGATGTGTTATTACAGGGCCTTGCAGGAGGGGCCTGCAAGTGTAATTGTTCCCATTGACAAACTTAGCATTCTGATTACAGTTTTGTTTTCGTATATTGTATTCCGGGAACGGTTATCAAAAAAGTCCTGTATGGGACTTGTGGGGATTGTTGCAGGCACACTTGTTATGTTGATTCCCTGATTGGAATTTTTTTATAGGAGGTATATGATGGAAATAAGAGTACTTCGTTATTTTCTTACGGTTGTCCGGGAAGGGGGCATCAATCGTGCTGCAGAGGTTTTACATATTACACAGCCCACATTAAGCAGGCAGTTATCGCAGC
This sequence comes from uncultured Clostridiaceae bacterium, assembly GCA_947175805.1. Lineage (GTDB taxonomy): Bacteria > Bacillota > Clostridia > Lachnospirales > Lachnospiraceae > RGIG6919. Next base: position 309 of record CAMWOF010000112.1, on the reverse strand, counting down.
TGGAGGAAGAAGTCGGTGTCAAATTATTTCATAGAGGCGCACGAAGGATTACTTTGACAAATGAGGGAATATTACTAAGGCGGCGGGCAGAGGAGATTTTGTCTCTGGTTGACCGGACAGAAAAGGAATTGATTGAGCAGGAAGAGCTTGTAGAAGGAAGAATTGTGATTGGATGTGGGGAATTGGCTGCAATGCAGATTTTACCGGAAATCATCGAAGCTTTTCACAAAAAATACCCTCTTGTCAGCTATGATATTTTTACTGCGAATGCTGATCTGGTAAAGGAAAAGGAATTGATTGAGCAGGAAG